>PITX01000224.1 GCA_017577345.1 Clostridiales bacterium | reverse complement strand
GCATCAGGTCGATCATGTCCTGCGCAGTGGTATAGGGATAAGGCAGATCGCCCGGCTTCTGCACATGGTGAGAATCGAAGGTGTTTTCCAGATTGATTATAATATCGTATTCCTCCGCCGCGGAGACCAGATCAAAAAACCAGCGGACATTCCATTCGTGGATCCTCCGGCGCATGGCAAGGCTATCCACGCGCTCCGGCTGGCGCAGAGGATGGAAAATCAACTGTCTGCACCCAACCGCGTGACATGCCTCCATCGTACGGTAATAGATATCGTGCGGTGCTTCATAATGATAATCGGCAGGAATCCCCTGCTCCCATGAGGCGTGTGCCTGTGTCACGGGCAGCCCGATCTCATTTGTCAGCTCTTTGACATTGCGCACCCACTGCTGCCAGTCCGGCAGATTCAATGGTGAAACGGGAGAATTGCTGAACGCGCTGAACGGAAAATCCACGCTGTCAAAGCCTGCCGCCTTGATCATGCGCAATACGCTGTCGAGCGGCTGATTTCTGCATATACTTGCGATTGAGGTACTGATTCGTTTCTGCATAATCTACTTCCTAAGGTATGTATCCTGCAAAGATGCATATAATATTTTAATCAGTATAACATTCTTTCCCATTTCTGTCAATTGCCGGAGGTCATATATGAAATACTACCGGATGCTGCGAAAAGGTCTACACGAAATTGCGGAATTTCAAATACCTCTCTATTCCGCAAATGCCGCTTTCTATATTGTTCTCTCTATTTTCCCTGCACTGATTTTAGTGGTCGGGCTGCTGCCGTTCATCGGCTATTCTGAAAGCGATCTGCTCACCTCCATCCACGGGTTGGTACCGACTGTTCTGGAGCCGGTCATTGCAAATATTCTCAGCGATATGAGCGCAAACAGCTCCGGCGTTCTGCTCTCGCTGACCGCGATCGGTGCGGTTTGGTCATCGTCAAGAGGGGTCTACTGTATTCAGATGGGTCTCAATGCCATCCACAAGGTCAAAGAAAGCCGCGGTTACTTTTTCCGGCGGTTCCTCTGCATGGGGTATATGCTCCTTTTGATCGCCGCGCTCATGCTCACCCTCGTTATTCACGGCTTCGGGCAGGAAATCGCCTTATGGTGTCAACAGGGCACTGTGCCGATTTTGCAGTTTTTTGTGAAGCTCCTGCAATTCCGTGCGCTCATACTCGCCGTGCTGTTGAGCGCACTGTTCTGCGCGATCTACTGCGTTTTCCCGAACAGGAAACAGAGCATCCGCGTCTGTCTGCCCGGTGCGATCACTGCCGCACTGGGGTGGCTGATCTTCACCTATCTGTTTTCTTTCTATGTTCGCCATTCCAATTCGTATTCTCTGTTTTACGGCAGCCTGTCCGCCATCGCATTCGGAATGCTGTGGCTGTTTGTATGCATCTGTATTCTGTTCTACGGTGCACTATTCAACCTGTGGCTCGAAAAACGCAGAAAATAGCGGGAGCAGTAGTATGCCCCCGCTATTACTCACTTTCTGTTGAAGGACATGCAATCGGTGCATTCCTTGACCGTGGGATCGGTCTCATGTGTGCCGACCTGGATGTGCTCCAGAGAACAGAAGTTTTCGCTGCCGCAGTGATACTTGCACTGCTTGACTGTGCATTCAATCGAACGGTTTGCGCTGCAATGACAATCCATGATTTTTTCCTCCTTCATCCGGTGTCGGATTTAGTTTGTTCCGATGAACGCAACTTATTGAAGGAAAAATTTGACACAGACACGCAAATCGCCTATAATATGAGCGGCGGCTCTGCGCGGACGGAGTTCCCCGCCGCCGCTCTATATTCTATGCTTCTGAGGTACCTTATGATAAAAGTTTCTCCTTCTATTCTTTCTGCGGATTTTGTCAATTTAGAACGGGATATTCGCGCTCTGACCCCTGCCGGTGCCGACTATGTTCATGTCGATGTCATTGACGGCGAATTTGTCCCGAATATTACCATTGGTATTCCGGTTGTTGCAGCAATTCGCAAGATCACAGACCTTCCGCTGGATGTTCATCTGATGATCGACCGTCCGATCCGCTATGTGGACGATTTCTGCAAGGCAGGCAGCGATATTCTGACCGTCCATGTGGAAGCCGATACCGAGGAAAACACGCTGACGGCATTGAAGCGGATCCGTGAAAACGGCGTAAAGCCTGCGATCTCCGTCAAGCCGAAAACGCCTGCCGAAGCGGTGCTTCCCTATCTTCCCTATTGCGATTTGATCCTTGTGATGACGGTCGAGCCGGGCTTCGGCGGTCAGTCATTCATGATCGACATGATGCCGAAGCTGAAGCAGATCCGTTCCTACATCGACGCGCAGAATCCTTCCTGCGAATTGGAGGAGGACGGCGGCGTGAATGAAACGACCGCCATGATCTGCCGCGAAAACGGTGCAAATGTCCTCGTAGCAGGCAGTGCTTATTTTAAGGCAGAAGATCCGGCGAAATTCGTAGCGGCTGTGAAAAAATGACAGCAAAAATTTCCGTCTGCGTTTTGCAGACGGAAATTTCAGACTGTCAAAAAAGTCCGTAACCGTCAAAATCAGTCAAACTTTTTTGGCGTGATGCAGAGATTTTGCATTTTTCAAAATCCAAAGTATTCCGAACTTTTCAACCAGAATAATGCTTGCTTCCGCA
>PITX01000223.1 GCA_017577345.1 Clostridiales bacterium | reverse complement strand
ATGTACCTGTTCTCCTGTGCGTCAACAAGGTCGATCTGAGCGATGCTGATTCTCTGATCGGCATCTACCGCCGCGCAGGCTTTGCCGTGTTTCCGACCAGTGCCGAGACAGGGCAGGGTATTGATGCCCTTTACGATGCGATCCGCGGCAAGACAGTGGCATTTACCGGGAATTCCGGCGTGGGGAAGAGCAGCATTCTCAACCGCATGGACCCCGATTTCGCCGTCAAGACCGGAGAAGTCTCGGATAAGCTCGGCAGAGGACGGCATACGACGCGCCATGTGGAGCTGTACTGTCTGCCGGACGGCACCTGCGTGATCGACACGCCGGGCTTTTCCTCCTTTGACACCGAGCAGATGGAGCTGATTTTGAAGGAGAATCTGCAATATGCGTTCCCGGATTTCGCGCCCTATCTCGGTGCCTGCCGCTACCACGACTGTGCACATCTGCATGAGCCGGAGTGCGCGGTGCTTGCCGCCCTGAAGGACGGGAAAATCGAGCCGACGCGCCATGAAAGCTATGTCCGCCTGTATGAGAGCACCAAGGAGATCAAGCTCTGGGAGCTGAAATAAACAAGCATGAAAACCGCCTCCTGCACATAGGGTTGCAGGGGGCGAATTTTATGTGCAAGAAAAATGAACTGATCGGCTCTGCGCTGATGGCATGCGGCGCAGGCTTGCTGTTATCACTTTTGTTTACCTCGGAATTTGCCATGGCACTGATCGGCGTGGGATTTCTGGTCTGCGGATTATTTTGTACGCGGAAGCGGTGAAAATTTGTGTTAAAGTTGTCCCGATGCGCGTATATATTTCGTAGAACGAACAAGGAGTGAGGACAATGGAGCTTGTTTTTCAGGAGCAGAAGCTGGAGTATATGAGCAAAATCCTGTGTGATACGGTCTCGCAGGAGCAGACAGCGGATGTGATCATTCCCGACAGCTGTGCCGATGCAGAGCGCGTGGTGGACGCATTCGGGACACTGCTGATCCGTGCGGAGGAATGCGGAAGCGACAGCGCAGCAGTTTCGGGGATGGTGCAGGCGGGAGCACTGTTTGTCGGGGAGGACGGAAGTGTGCAGCGGGTCGATGCACAGATCCCGTTTTCCGTGCGACGCGATTTTCCGAAGCAGACAGATGACTGCACGATGCAGTGCAGCTGTATCCTCCGCAGCGTGGATGCAAGGCTGCTCAATTCAAGGAAGGTGCTGATCCGCGTCTGCGTTTCCTGCACGATCAGCGTCTATGCGCCGAAATGCTGCTGCAGCTACGACATCAGCGATCCTGCTCCGAATTTGCAGATGAAGCGCAGTAGTTTTCCGCTACGTATGCCTGCGGCATTGGGCGAGAAGAGCTTTACGCTCAACGAGGTGCTGGAGCTGCCGAACGGCAAGCCGGAGATCGTGCGGCTGCTGAAATGTCTGTACCGCACACAGATCGAGGAACAGCGGATGGTCGGAAACAAGGCGGTTTTTAAGGGTGACCTTGTTGTCCACGCACTTTATGAGGCTGAGAATGAGGAACTGTATACCCATGACTGGAGCATTCCGTTCTCGCAGTACGCAGAGCTGGAACGGGAACTGGACGAGGGCGATCTGCGGACGGATCTGACGATGACGACGGCAGAGGCAGAGCCCGACAGTCAATTCGGCTCCCGACGGCTTCTGGTCAGCGCGAATGTGCTTGCACAGTGCATTGTTTTCTGTGTGCAGAATGTTAATGTGATCGAGGATGCCTTCTGTACGGATGCGGAGCTGACGCCGACATGGGAAGAGTGGAGCATGACGGGAATTCTCGATCAGCAGGAATTCCGCGAGACGGCAACCGCGGAAAGTGATCAGCAGGCACAGCGCATTGTGGATGCGTGGATGCTGCCGGACGAGGCGGGAATGCAGCGTTCGGAGGACGGTATGCAGATCGAACTGCCGATTTCGTGCAGTGTGCTGTATTTTGATGCCGAAGGCAAGCTGCAGGGAAGAACACTGCACCCGTCTGTCCACATGGAGACGCAGATTGCAGAAAACGGGAAGTGCAGTGTCACGCAGGTGAGCGGCGGAGAGCTGTTCTGCTCCGCGGGAAACAGCGGCATTTCTCTGCGCTTACCGATCAGAGTGAGCGTTGACAGCTACGCAGAGCATAATATCCGAGCGGTAAGCGGCGGGGAGATCGCCCCGGCGGAGGATACAGCACTGCGCAGACCTGCTGTACTGCTTCGCCTGACAGATAAGGAAGAAAGCATTTGGGAGATTGCAAAAAGCTGTCATACAAGCATGCAGCTGATCGCCGCAGCCAATGACCTCAGCGGCAGCAGTGTACCTGCAGGGACGCTCTTGCTGATTCCCATGTAAAAAACAGGAGAAACCTTCAAACGGGTTTCTCCTGTTTTTTGCGCTCAAAATCTGCGCGGGCCGCTGCCTCTTGCGGAAGGTGCGCCTTCCGTGGATGCCTCACTGCTGTCCATGCCGGATTCACTTGTGCCGAAAATGGAGCCGTTATCGCCGTTCATGCCGCTTTCGGAAGAGGTCTGCGGATCGGCATTCATGCTTTCGGTCGGCACGGTAACGCGTGCGGAGCTTTCGGTTGCCTGTGAGCTGCTTTCGATCATTCCGTCGGAGTTGTCGGAAACATTATCCGCACCGCCGCAGCCGGTAAAGAGAACCGTAATG
>PITX01000222.1 GCA_017577345.1 Clostridiales bacterium | reverse complement strand
CTGATCAGCCAGTGTGCCGTTCAGTGCGCCCAAACCTGCTTTCATCAAACCCATAATATATATCTCCTTTTATGTAAAATGATTTGTGCTGTCTGCAGTATTTCCGAGTAACATTATATATAAGAAGGGCAGAGTTGGCAACAAAATGATAGTCATAAATTACGACAATAAGCGGAAAACCGAAAAAAACGATTTCCCGGCAAGCGGAGGACCTCTTTTGCCCATCGAGGCAAAAGAGGTCCTTTCGTTATCTTTGTGTAAAAGATCGTGCGGAGCAAATCAGCTGTCTGTGCGATTGCGCCAGGAGATCTCCTGCTCAAGCTCATAACGCAGCTTTTCGTTCTCGGCAGTCAGCTCATCGTAGTGCTTGCTCTGCACATAGTACTTAACGAAGGTGAAGGATGCTTCATCCAGTTCCTCATCAGTATAGGAGGAGAGCAGAGAGCCGTGCTTACGCTGAAGCCCCTGCACATTGATGACAACGAGACGGCGGTGCTGCTCGGAGAGCTGGAAAAGCTGAAGCTTTTCGGGGATTTCAAGTCCGAAATCATACATATCGTTGACACGCTTGATAATAGGAACCTGTTCCGGCTTGGCGGATACAATGACGCCGTGCTCGGCAAAAAGCTTTTTCAGATAGTCAACGGACACGGTTTCGCGCGTAATGGTGCCCTTTCCGATGCCGGTGAGCATGGTGTTGGACAGATTCAGGCTGACATAGACTTCCTGACCGGTTGTAGGATAATTCATAACGGAACCTCCAATTTATTATTTGATAAGGTCTGTAATACTGCTTTTTTACGGATGATCGACGCGATACATATGCTCAATGAGGTCAAGGATCTTGTGAGAGTAGCCGATCTCGTTGTCATACCACGAAACGACCTTGACAAATGTGTCCGTCAGCGCGATGCCTGCCTTCGCATCAAAGATCGATGTGCGCGGATCACCGAGGAAGTCCGAGGAAACAACCGCCTCGTCCGTGTAGCCGAGAATGCCCTTGAGCTCACCCTCGCTGGCAGACTTCATCGCCTGACAGATCTCCTCATAGGTTGCGCTCTTTTCGAGGTTGACCGTCAGATCCACCACGGAAACGTCCAGCGTGGGCACGCGCATCGACATACCGGTGAGCTTGCCGCTCAGCTCCGGAATGACCTTGCCGACTGCCTTCGCCGCACCGGTGGAGGAGGGAATAATGTTGCCTGTTGCCGCTCTGCCGCCGCGCCAGTCCTTGACGGAGGGACCGTCCACCGTCTTCTGCGTTGCCGTGACAGAGTGTACGGTGGTCATAAGACCGTCCTTGATGCCGAAGTTGTCATTGAGCACCTTGGCAATGGGGGCAAGACAGTTGGTTGTGCAGGAGGCGTTGGAGACAAAATTCATATCGCTGGTGTATTTATCCTGATTAACGCCTACAACGAACATGGGCGTATCGTCCTTGGACGGTGCGGACATGACGACCTTTTTGGCGCCGGCAGACAGATGCGCCTGCGCTTTCTCCTTCGTGAGGAACAGTCCGGTGGATTCGACGACATACTCTGCCCCGATCTTGCCCCATGGGAGGTCGGCGGGATTGCGTTCGGCAAAGACGGGAATCTCCTGACCGTTGACGATGATGGAATTATCCGTGCTGCTGATTTCGGCACCGAATTTTCCGTGCATGGTGTCGTACTTCAGCATATAAGCGAGGTAGTCGGCAGGACACAGATCGTTGATGCCGACAATTTTGATTTCGGGATGGTCGATACTGGCGCGCAGAACCATGCGCCCGATGCGGCCGAAGCCATTGATACCGATTTGAATGCTCATAAAAAACACGCCCTTTCTGTGATGTCAAGAACATAAAGAATGTATGGTATGTTCCATATTATATACCATTTTCCGAAAAAAACAAGTAATTCCTGAAAAAATGTTTTGGATACGGTGCAGCACAGGCGGTTGAAAAGCCTTTTTCGACAGGATCAGCAGCCTTTTTCCGTGAACGGATCGGGGAAGCAGGGCATGTTGACGCTGATGGGAAGCCGTGCTATAATCGCACAAAAACAGGAGACGGAAAAAGCCGGACGAGGGATACGCCAGGCCGACAGACCGGACGGCATGGCGCGTTTTTTCGGACGGGATCGGGAGTGACAAATGGCAAGAATCGTTGAAGTAACAGAATTTGCAGCGCCTGAGCTGGATATTTATGCCCGACTTACGGAAAACCAACTGGTCAACCGCGAGCATCCGGAGCAGGGACTTTTTATTGCCGAAAGTCCCAAGGTCATTGAGCGTGCGTTGGACGCCGGCTGCGAGCCGGTATCTCTGTTGCTGGAGAAAAAGCATATTGAGGGGCAGGCGCGGGAGGTGATTGCGCGCTGCGGCGATATTCCGGTCTACACAGCGGAGCTCTCTGTGCTGACGCAGTTGACCGGATTCCACCTCACACGCGGTGCGCTCTGTGCGATGCGCCGTCCGCAGCGGAGGAGCGTGCAGGAGATCTTAAGCGGTGCGCATCGTGTTGCTGTGCTGGAAGATGTAGTCAATCCCACAAACATCGGCGCGATCTTTCGCTCCGCGGCTGCACTTGGCATGGATGCTGTGCTGCTCACCCCGGCGTGCAGCGATCCGCTCTACCGCCGCGCCATTCGGGTCAGTATGGGAACGGTATTTCAGATACCGTGGACGTATCTGGACAGTGACGGCACCTCATGGC
>PITX01000221.1 GCA_017577345.1 Clostridiales bacterium | reverse complement strand
ATCTGGTGCTGGACATCAACAAATACAAGACCATTCCGATCCATGTGCAGTATTTGCAGGGCAGCTACGGCTCGGTCGATCTGGGTGCGACGATGGCGGTCATCCTGTTAAGCATCCTTCCGATCATCATCGTCTATCTGTTCAGCCAGAAGCACATCATCAAGGGCGTGGCGGCAGGTGCAGTCAAGGGATAAATGCTGTAGCAATTTCGGGAATAATCGGTTATAATAATGCTATCAGAAAAAGAAAGCGTGGTTTTATGAGATCCTCCGGCATTTTAATGCACATTTCGTCCCTGCCGTCGCCCTACGGCATCGGCACGATGGGAACGTGTGCGTATCAGTTTGCAGATTTTTTACACGCGGCGGGACAGCACTACTGGCAGATTTTGCCGATCGGTCCGACAGGGCTCGGCGACAGTCCGTACCAGTCCGTCAGCACCTGTGCGGGCAATCCGTATTTTATCGACCCCGACCTTCTGGTGGAGGACGGGCTTCTCCTTTTGCAGGAGGCAGAGGCGGTCAAAAACGCGGTGCAGGGCGAGCGTGTGGATTGCGGCTTCCAGTATTCGGTGCGCTATGATCTGCTCTACAAGGCGTTCTTACGCGGCTCAGACCGTTATACCCGCGAGATCGACCGTTTCCGCACGGAGCAGCCGTGGGTCGAGGACTACGCGCTGTTCATGGCGATCAAGCGCAGTCGGGATATGATGCCGTGGAACACATGGCCGGAGGAAATCCGTTTTCGCAAGCCCGGCGCGGTGGAGACCTATGCGACGGTGCTGGCGGAGGATATGAATTTCTTTATCTTCGTACAGTTTCTGTTCTTCCGGCAGTGGAACGCCCTGCATAAGTATGTGAAGTCGTTGGGCATGGAGATCATCGGTGATCTGCCGATCTATGTCCCCTACGATTCGTGCGATGTGTGGGCAAATCCCAAGCTGTTCCGGTTGGATGAGGACGGCACGCCGACGGGTGTGGCAGGCTGCCCGCCCGATTATTTTGCCGAGGACGGTCAGCTTTGGGGCAATCCGCTCTACGACTGGGACAGGATGCGCACAGACGGCTACCGCTGGTGGAAAAACCGCGTCCGTGCGGCATCGGAGCTGTACGATGTCGTCCGCATCGACCATTTCCGCGGTCTGGAGAGCTATTGGAGCGTGCCCTACGGCGACGAAACCGCGCGCAACGGCAAATGGGTCAAGGGTCCGGGCGAGGATTTTATCCGTGCCCTGCAGCGGGAGTTCCCCGATCTGAAGCTGATCGCGGAGGACTTGGGCTTCCTCACGCCGGAGGTCATTGCTCTTCAAAAAATGTCGGGCTATCCGGGCATGAAGGTACTGGAATTTGCCTTCGATCCGCGTGAGCCGAGCAACTATCTGCCGCACCGCTATGAGCGCAACTGCATCTGCTACAGCGGCACGCACGATAACGAAACGCTGGCGCAGTGGCTGGACGAGCAGAGCGATCAGGTGCTTTCCTATGTGTGCGAGTACCTCGGCGTATCGGACAAAAAGGACTGCCACTGGGCGATTTTACGCGCCGGCATGGCGAGCGTCGCCGATACCTTTATCGCGCAGATGCAGGATTATCTGGAGCTGGGCGCGGAGGGGCGCATGAACGAGCCGAGCACGCTCGGAAGCGGCAACTGGAGCTGGCGGGTCGATGCATCCATGCTGACGCCGCAGCTTGCAAAAAAAATAAAGCGTCTGACGACGCTTTACGAACGGTAGATTTCTGTGTCATTATTCGGTTTGATCTGCCTGATCGGCAAGTATAAAGCCTCCCTCTGCACGAGGGAGGCTCATAAAAAGCGGGGCTCAGCCCCGTTTTTCATATCTTATCATTATTTTTCAATCAGTAATTCTGCGATCTGCACGGCGTTGGTCGCCGCACCCTTGCGGACCTGGTCGCCGCAGCACCACAGGCACAGACCGTTTTCATCGGTCAGGTCGGGACGGATACGGCCGACAAAGACGATGTCCTGATCGGAGGTTTCCAGCGGCATGGGGTATTCTTTCTTCGCCAGATCGTCCACGAGCCTGCAGCCGGGCGCATTGGCGATCGTCTTCCGTGCTTCTTGCACGGAGATCGGGCGGTCAAAATGCATTTGCACGGAAATGGAATGACTGCGGACAACGGGAACGCGGACGCAGGTGCAGGAGACCTTGAGGTCGGGCAGATGCATGATCTTACGACCCTCATTCTGCATCTTCATTTCCTCACTGGTGTAGCCCGCAAGCTGCTCGCCGCCGATCTGGGGGATCAGATTGTAGGCGATCTGATGGGAGAAGACCTTGGGCTCGACGCTCTTTCCGAGGCGCAGAGCTTCGATTTCCTCCGCCAGCTCAATGGGACCGCCAGCGCCTGCACCGGAAACCGCCTGATAGGTCGAGGCGATCATGGTACGGATGGGGGAGATGGCATTGAGCGCGTTGACTGCCGTCACGGTGATGATCGTAGAGCAGTTCGGATTGGAGATGATGCCGTGATGCAGCTTTGCATCCTCCGGATTGATCTCCGGAACGATCAGCGGTACATCGGGATCCATGCGGAACGCGGAGGAATTATCCACAAAGACGGCACCTGCCTTGACGATAGCAGGGGCGAATTTCTTTGCGATGTCGTTTTCCGCCGCACCGAGGACGATGTCCATGCCCTCAAAGGCACTGTCGCAGGCTTCCTCGATCGAAACG
>PITX01000024.1 GCA_017577345.1 Clostridiales bacterium | reverse complement strand
CCGTATATCGGAAACGCTCAAAATCTGCAAGGGACAGATTGCCACGGTTTGCTCCGCAAACCTCGCAATGACACCGATAGCCGCTCACTCTGATTTTGACGGTTACGGACTTTTTTGACAGTCTGAAAACGCAGGGTCGCTGTTCGGCGACCCTGCGTTATGTTTTACGGTTCTTCTGTTGTTTCTTCCGCAGGAGGTGCTTCTGTCGTGGTCTCCTCGGTCGGAATCGTGGTCGGCTCCGTCGGCTCGGTGGTCGGTTCGGTCGGTTTCGTCGTTTCCTCTGTCGGCTCGGTGGTTTCCTCCGTTGCTGTTGTTTCCTTGACCAGATGCGCGATCTCACGGTCGCGCTTGTCATATCTGGAATAGCAGACGATCTCGGTGGAGATCAGATTGTGATCCTTGTCGTATTTATAGCGATAGGTGGTGACATCCGCTCCGTCATAGGCGGTCTGAATGGTTTCACCCTCACTGTAGCGGGAATATTTGGCGTAATTCGGCATATCGGGGGAAATATCGACTGTCTTCTCCGTCGAGCTGTACCATGCGGTGATGGTGTAATCCAGCTCGACCGTGTAATCCTTGGTTTCCGTGCCGACAAAGCGGATATGCACATAGCCGTCGGAAACAGAGGCATCAATGCGGATGGGATAAGGCGTGTTGTTGCGCCATTTGTAGTCCAGACTGCCCCAGTAGATCGTCGCGTCCATACCGTAGGGGATATAGGACGGCAGGAACTGATGCTCGGCGCGTTCGACGACTTCAAGGTCTGCCTTGAGCGTGCAGTAGAAAATCGTGGAAGCGACCTGACATACGCCGCCGCCGAGCTGCTGCACGGTCTCACCGCCGACATAGACGCCGGCTTCTCCGTAGCCCTTTTCCGCGGTGCGTTCGCCGACGGTCTTGTTGAACGAGAAGGTCTCGCCGGGCTTGACGATGGTGCCGTCGATCTCCTTGCAGGCAAGCTCCAGATTGTGCGTTCTGGTGGGGTTATAGACATGGGGGCTGTCGTAGTAGGAAAGGACATCCGTAAACAGCTTCGTTCCCAGCGTTTCGCTGGTGTATTCCGGCTCCAGCTCCATCAGCGTCAGCGTGACGGTGTCACCGGGCTTGGCTTTTTCAAAGGCGATAATGGCATCGGTCATGCGGAAGCCGAAGCCGGGCTTACCCTCGGTGATCTCAAAGGTATCCTCGTCGATCACGGCGTTGATGGGCTCGGTGCAGTGATATTTTTCATACAGAGCATCCAGATCGATCGGTGCGGGCACGGTCTCAGTGTAGATATACTGCAGCTCGTAGTTGGCACTCATGTATGCGTCCAGAATTTCTTTATACAGTGCGTCGATCTCGATCTCACGCTTGAGAGAGCCGATCGTGATCTCCAACGCATCGACCGTCTTGGGATTGCCGTCCTTGTCGGTCACGGTCGTTTTTGCTTCCTTTACCGCGCTCTCGGTGCCCTCGCAGTCGGCATCGTCCAAAGTATTGGCAAGCACCTCGCGGATATAGTTCTCATTGACGGTCAGATGCTTTGCAACATCAACATCCACACGCTCCGGGTTGATCTTCGAGCCGACGCCTCTGCCGATCTGATAGGCTTCCTCGACCGCGCCCTCAATGTCCAGCTTCACATCCACATCTTCCGGCAGCAGACGCAGGGTCTTGTCGAGCAGATAGGGATTGCCGTCTTCATCCAGCGGCGCATCGGTATCGGTCAGCGGTGCTTCCTTTTGCGGAATTGCGGCGGTGACCTGCGCGTTCTCCACGGGGTTGCCGTAGATGTCCGTCACGGTCTCCTTGCCGGGCTCATAGGTGGTCGTATAGGTGGGGAAGTCGTCGCCGTGCGTGTAGAAGCGCACATCCATATCGTGGTCAAAGGAGACCTCCTGCAGGGCAAGCTTTGCCTCCTCCTTGGTCATGCCGCTGAGGTTGATGCCCGCAACATAGACATTGTTGACGATTTTTTCATCGTCGTGCAGGAGGAAATAGCCCACGACACAGGCGGCAACGACGCAGACTGCGCCGACGATGCCGAGGATGAGCGGCAGACGGCTCTTTTTCTTCTTTTTCGGTGCGGATTTTTTCGGCTGCTTCGGAGCACCGCTCTGCCCGTAGAGGTTATTACGGTCCGCAGAGGGCATCTGCGGATTATAGGCGCTCGGAGAACGCTTACCCTTTTCAAATTTTCCCATGGTATTCTCCTCTATAACGCGAAAATGCGGATACATTCCATCATTCTTTTATTATACCTTAGAAACGACAAAAAGCAACAGCGAATTATGATTTTGTTCTGACAAAATCGGAAGATTATGTAAACCAATAATGTCATTTTGAGAAAGCTGTTCGTTCTGTCATTGCGAGCCGATTGCAAATCGGCGTGGCTGCGCAGCCGTTAGCGACGAAGGAGCTTTACGGATGCGGCGTACCCCTTGCGGGTATGCGGGTGCAATCTGTCGCTACCAGATTTCGGATTTTTCATTGGCGGGCGACCAATGGTCGCCCCTACGCACAATTTCGGCAGATCACACCATATGACGGAACAGCGTTCGAAACCCGAAAGGCACGGATTGCCACGGTCGCGCTGCTCCCTCGCAATGACAGGGACAGGGGATTATTTTCGGAATAATCCGGAAAAAGAAGGACAGGCTGTCAGTATTGTCATTGCGAGGCTGACGAAGTCAGCCGTGGCAATCTGTGCCTGTCAAGCTTTGGACACTTTCCGAAAAACGATACGGACAGATTCCCACGCCGGTCTTGCAATGACAGAATCGGTCATTGGTCAGCCTGATTATTCCGCGCAATAGGCACGGACAAATTCCTCTGATGCCTTCAGCGGATTTTCATTTGCCGCCAGCTTCAGGGTCAAAAGCGGCTTCTCGGTCCTGGGCGAGAGGAAAATGCGCTTTTTGTACGCCTCCGAGCCGCAGATCGCCGCGACTGCCTCAAATTCAAATTTTGCCAGCGTGAAAATGACCGTTCTGCCCTTTTGGGAGATGTCGGAAATGCCGGCGGCGGCGGCACGAGCACGCAGCAGGGCGATGGCGATCAGATTCATCGCGCCCTTGGGCGGATCGCCGTAGCGGTCCACGATCTCGTCGAGCAGCTCATCGGCATCCTCCTGCGAGCGGATGGCGGCCATGCGGCGGTAGAGATCCATGCGCTGTTCGCCGGAGGAGACAAACTGCTTGTCGAGGTTGGCGGTGACATCCAGATCGGCGGTGCAGGCGACCTCCTCCACGGGCTTTTCGCCGCGTTCCTCCAAAACCGCTTCCTCCAATAGCTTCAGATACATGTCGTAGCCGACGGAGAGCATGTGGCCGGACTGTGCCGCGCCCAGAAGATTGCCCGCGCCGCGAATTTCGAGGTCGCGCATGGCGATCTTGAAGCCTGAGCCGAATTCGGCGTAGTCGCGGATGGCGTTCAGGCGTTTTTCGGCGATTTCCGTCAGCACCTTGCCGCGGCGGAAGGTCAGATAGGCGTAGGCATGACGGCTGCTTCTGCCGACGCGTCCGCGGATCTGGTGCAGCTGTGCCAGCCCCATCTTGTCCGCATCCTCAATGATGAGGGTGTTGACATTGGAGATGTCGATGCCGGTTTCGATGATGGTCGTGCAGACCAGGATCTGCAGGTCGTTATCCGCCATGCGCTGCATGACCTCGGACAGCTCCTCCTCGCTCATTTTGCCGTGCGCGATGCCGATCTGTGCATCGGGCAGGGCTTTTTTGATGCGTGCGGCGCACTGGGCGATGGATTCCACGCGGTTGTGCAGATAGTAGACCTGACCGCCGCGCTCCAGCTCCCGACGCATCGCGTCGATGAGCACGGGCTCGGCATATTCCAGCACAAAGGTCTGTACCGGATAGCGGTCATGCGGCGGCTCTTCGATGGTGGACATGTCACGCAGACCCGTCAGCGCCATGTTCAGCGTCCGCGGGATCGGAGTCGCCGACAGTGTTAAGACGTCCACACCGCGCGATAGTTCCTTTAATTTTTCCTTGTGCGTCACGCCGAAGCGCTGTTCCTCGTCCACGATCAGCAGACCGAGGTCCTTAAATTCAATGTCCTTTTGCAGGAGCTTGTGTGTGCCGATGATGAGGTCGAGCGAGCCTGCACGCAGATCGGCAAGATTTTTGCGAACCTGTGCAGGGGTGCAGAAGCGCGAGAGCATCCCGATCTGCACCGGAAAACCGCGGAAACGGTTGACTGCGGTGGTGTAGTGCTGCTGGGCAAGGACGGTGGTCGGCACCAGGATCGCCACCTGCTTGCCGTCCAGAATCGCCTTCATCGCCGCACGCAGTGCGACCTCGGTCTTACCGAAGCCGACATCACCGCACAGCAGACGATCCATCGGCTGCGGCGACTCCATATCGCCCTTGATCTCGTCGATGGAGCGGAGCTGATCGTCCGTCTCTGCGTAAGGAAAATTCTGCTCAAATTCCGCCTGCCACGGGGTATCGGCGGCAAAGGCAAAGCCCGGCAGACGCTTGCGCTCGGCGTAGAGCTTGATCAGCCCGTCTGCAAGGTCCTTTGCGGCGGCCTTTGCACGCGCCTTGGTCTTCTGCCACTGGTCGCCGCCGAGGCGGTTGAGCTTCACCGGCGTATCCTCACCGCCGCCGATGTATTTGCCGATCAGGTCAAGCTGCGTCGCGGGGACATAGAGCACATCCGTACCCTGATAGGCGATTTTCACATAGTCCTTGATCGCGCCGTCGATTTTCATCTGCTCCATGCAGACATAACGTCCGATGCCGTGGTATTCGTGGACGATCAGATCACCCGGCGAGAGGTCGGCAAAGGAGTCCAGCTTCTGACGGTTTGACGCTTTTTGACGCTTTTTGCGCGTTTTCTGCGCGTTTTGCGTCAGGAGCTGACCCTCGGTGAGAATCGCCGCCTTCAGCTCCGGGTATTCCATGCCGAACGGCAGAGCGCCGTCGGTCAGCATGATCTCGCCCGGCTTCGGCAGGGCAGTCAGCGGGAAAGCAAGCACGGCGGGCAGTCCCTTTTCTATGAGCTGCTGCGCCAGAATTTCGCCGCGTCTGCGGTTGCCGCAGAGGACGAGAGAGGAATATTCGTTTTTTCGGTAATGCACCAAATCGGAGATCGCCACTTCCAGATTGCCGCCGTAGGACGGAAGCTGTTTTGCGGTGATGTCGCACAGCTCGTCGGGAGCAAGGCTCTGCGGATAGCTCGCGGCAAGGAAGGAGTCCAGAAAAACCGCCGGATGCCCTGCACACAGGGCGCAGACGCTCTCCCAATCTGCGGAAAATTCACACAATTCGCCGCAGAGAATGCCGCTTTCCAGCAGGCTGTCGAGCATCATGCCCTCCTCCTCAATATAGCGATTGGCGGCACGGCGCAGGTTGCCGTGGTCGCAGAAAAAGACCGCGGCATCGGCGGGAATATAGTCGGCGGCGCAGGCAAATTCGGGATAGATCAGCGCCATATAGCGGTCTGCGGCGGAGAAGGTCACGCCGCTCCGGATCGCCTCGGTATCCTCGGCAAGGGTGCGCAGGAGCGTCTCATTCGGCGTTTTTCTGCGGCGCAGACGCGCCTGCAGCGCGTCCAGATCGGCGCACAGACCGTCGCTGCCCTCCGGATGCAGTCGCGGCAGGGTCTCCGCGACGGGAAGAATGACGAATTTTTCCAGATTTTCGGTGCGCCGCTGGGTCACGGTGTCAAAATAGCCCATGGCATCGACCTCGTCGCCGAAAAATTCGATGCGGACGGGAGAATCACAGGCAGGAGAGAATATGTCCAGAATACCGCCGCGCACGGAGAACTGTCCGACGCCCTCAACGAGCGTTCCGCGGGCATAGCCTGCCTGCACGAGCCGTTCGCAGATGGCATCCATGGAGATCTGTGCGCCCAGATGCAGCTCCAGTGCGGACGAAAACAGGCAGGATCTCGGCATCGTGCGTACCGCCAGTGCCTCCCAGGTCGTCAGCAGCAGACGGGTTTCGCCGCGTGCCAGCTCATACAGAAGGCGCATTCTCTGATGCTCCCAGCCGCGCGAAATGGCAGATGCACTGTAAAAGGTCAGATCGCGTGAGGGCAGAACGGCGGCTTCCCGACCGAGAAAGGCAGCCAGCTCCGCCTGCGTACGGCGCACTGCGAGTTCATCCTGGCAGACGATGACGGCAGGACGACCGGTGTCATGGAGCATCGACGCGATCAGGTGGGAGCGGTTGATCTGCGCTACGCCGGATATGCCTGCCACTTTGTTTTTTTCTGCGCACTGCACCAGTCGCCGGTAGTCCGGCAGACCGCGCAGGAGAGTCAGAAGCTGTTCCATAGGTCCTCCAATTATTACAACGCACGAATGCGGAAATCGGAGAAAGCCCCGATTTCCGTTAAAATGTCATTTTATTCGACAAATAGTTACGGCTGTCTGCCGTTGAATTTCGCCGCGGCGGCAGGCACACCTGCCTCCACCACCGTCAGTGCCGCCTCTGCAGCATCCTCAATGACGGGCTGCAGCAGGGCTTCCTCTGCCTTTGTGAAGTTCGACAGTACCCATTCGGCAAGATCATAGTCGGGATGCGGCTTGGCACCGACACCGACCTTGACGCGCGGGAAGCTCTGACTGTTCAGCGCACCGATGACGGATTTGATGCCATTATGACCGCCGGCAGAGCCATCTGCGCGTACACGCAGTCGTCCGACCTCCAGCGAAATATCGTCAAACAGAAGGATGATCCGCTCCGGCGGCAGCTTAAAATAGTGCGCCGCGTCCATCACGGACAGACCGGAGAGATTCATAAAGGTCTGCGGCTTGAGCAAAATCAGCTTTTGCCCGCGGTAAGTCGCCTGCGTATACAGACCGCGGAATTTCGCACGGTCGATTTTCACATTCAGCTTCTTCGCCAGCGCATCCACTGCCCGAAACCCGACATTGTGACGGGTCTTGCCGTAGTTGTCGCCGGGATTTCCGAGGCCTGCGATCAGCCAGTCGCAGGCAGGCTTCCGAAACAGCATCAGAACAGGCTGGAGATCGAGGTCTCGTTGTAGATGCGCGTGATCGCCTTGGCGAACATCGGCGAAGCATCCAGCTGACGGATCTTTCTGCCGGTGTAGTCGGCGGGCATCGGGATGGTGTTCAGGAGCATCAGCTCTTCAATGTAGCTGTCCTCGACCTTTTGAGCGGCATCGCCGGAGAGAACGCCGTGGCTTGCGCAGGCGTAGACCGCCTTGGCACCGCCGATCTCCTTGATCGCGGCGGCGGCGTTGCACAGAGAACCGGCAGTATCCACGATGTCGTCAAAGAGGATGCAGGTCTTGCCGGCGACATCGCCGATGACATTCATGACCTCGCACATGTTGGCGCGCTGACGGCGCTTATCGACGATCGCAAGTCCCATATGGAGCTTGGCGGCGAATGCACGCGACCGTGCGACCGAGCCGATGTCGGGCGATACGACGCAGAACTCGTCGTGATTATAGACGGTCTCGTCGAATTTGGAAAGATAGTAGCGGGTAAAGAGGGGATTGCCGACCAGATGGTCCACGGGGATGTCGAAGAAGCCCTGGATCTGTGCGGCATGGAGGTCCATGGTCAGCACGCGGTCAGCACCTGCCTTGGTGATCAGGTTTGCCACCAGCTTCGCGGAGATCGGGTCACGGCCCTTTGCCTTGCGATCCTGCCGCGCATAGCCGAAGTAGGGGATGACGGCGGTAATTCTGCCGGCGGAGGCACGGCGGAATGCATCGATCATGATCAGAAGCTCCATGAGGTTATTGTTGACGGGATAGCAGGTGGACTGGATGACAAACACATCGCAGCCGCGAACGGTCTCGTTGATGGAGACGTTCACTTCACCGTCAGCAAAATATTCCACGGTGCTGTCGCCGAGATCCAGACCCAGCTCCGCGCAGATACCACGGGCAAACGGAATGTTGGAGTTGGCGGTAAAGACCTTGATTTCTTTTCCGTGAGCAATCATTGGTTACCTCTCTGATTTCCGAGCTCAAAGAGCTCTGTGTTACCAAAGCCCGAAGGCTAACAGTACTATTTCTTATGCTTCGCCGACCAGTCGCGCTTGTTGGACTGACGGCTGCGGGCGATGCCGAGGGCGTTGGCGGGGACATCCTCCGTGATCACGCTGCCGGCGGCGATATATGCTCCCTCACCGACCGTGACCGGTGCAACCAGAGCGGTGTGACAGCCGATAAAGGCGCTGTTCTCCACGGTGGTCTGATGCTTCTGCACCCGGTCAAAGTTGACCGTTGCCGTGCCGCAGCCGAGATTGCAGTCGTTTCCGATCAGCGCATCGCCGAGATAGGACAGGTGCGATGCCCAGGTGTGATCACCGATCTTCGCATTTTTGACCTCAACAAAATTGCCGATCTTCGTGCTGCGTCCGATCTCCGAGTCGGGACGGATGTGCGCGTAGGGGCCAATCATGGCGTCTGCGGCGACCTTAGAGCCGTAGACCTGCGAGGCATTGACCGCAGTGCGTTCGCCGATCTCGGAATCCTCGATCACGCTCCACGGTCCGATGATCGCTTCTGAGCGAATAATGGTATTTCCGCGCAAAATCGCTCCCGGCAGGAGCTTCGCACCGCGCTCAATGCGCACGGACGGCTCGATATGGCAGTGATCCGCATCAAATATCTCCACGCCCTGCTTCATCAGACGGAGCATCCGATCGCGGCGCAGGACGGAAGCAAATTCCAAGGCACTTGCCGGAGAGTCAACGGCATAAAATCCGTCATAATCGCTCATAACCGTGCAATTTTCCTTCAAGAAACGGGAAAACGAGAATTGCTCGTCCAGCGCATCCATCAGCTGCTCCCGATTTGCCCTGCACACGCAGGAGCCGAGCGGTGCACCGGAGCGCCGTGCAACGGCGGGCACATAGGCGGCAGGACCTGCAATGATGGTAATGTCGTGCTCGTCATCGTCCGCTGTGGAGAGAAAAACATGCAGCAAATCGGCCGGATTGCTGTCCATCGTGGTCATGACCTCCGCCTCTGCCGGAAGACAGGCACGCGCCTGTTGCACATAGCGGTCGTGGCAGACCAGGAAGAAGCGCTCAACGCCATCTTCAAACATCGTCTCGGTCAGCCAGCGCAGAAGCGGTGCTCCCAGAACGCTCTGAAGCATCAGCGGCTGCGGATAACCGGTTTTCGCGGTATCGTCCGGGATGAAAATGACAGCGGACAGTCCAAGCATGTCAGGCACGACCTTTCTCGCGTAATATGCATATTTTCTCTGATACTATTATAGCATAGCTTTTGCTTTTGTCCACCGCTTTTCGAAAAGAAAGGCTACAAATTCCGCTGTGCTTTTTGCTCCTTTTTTCGGCAAAATGCGGCAAAACGGCGAAGTGAACATATTTTTTCCGTTGCAGCAGACATATTTCCCGATGCAGCAGCATATTCTGTTAGGGGAGATGATCTCATGTTTACAAAGGAGCGATTTCAGCTCGGATTGCGGTGGGTCTGTTTCGGTGTTCTGCTGACCGCGGTCGCACTGCGGATGGTTTCGGCGGTCGATCTGAAGTCACTGACGCCGGAGATCCCGTCCGAGCCGCCTCCTGCCATGCGGGCAGAGGAGGCTTTTCCCACCATGTATTATTCAGCGCCGTCCCATGCGGCGACCTTTACGGCGGAGGATGCCGCGCTGGTGGACATCCATAACTCTGCAGGAGCGGCATTTGACGCAGGTGCGCTGATCACCGCCCCCGTGCAATTTGACTGTTCGGAGGACGGACCGCTGATTCTGATCGTACATACCCATGCGACCGAGGCGTATACGGTCGCGGACGGGGATGACTATTCCGGCAGCTACCGGACGACGGATATCAATTATAATGTAGTGCGGGTCGGACAGGCACTGACGGACCGCCTGAATAAAAACGGGATCTCGACCGTTCACGATACGACGCTCAATGACGAGCCGGGCTATTACGATGCCTATGAACGGACAGCGGCGGTGATCGCGGGATATCTGGAGGAATACCCGTCCATTCAGATGGTGATCGATGTGCATCGGGACGCGGTGACGCTGGACGACGGCAGTGAGATGGCGGTACCTTGCCGCCTGAACGGCGAAGATGCTGCGCAGCTCATGCTGGTCATGGGGACGAATATTGCGGGACTGGAGCATCCCGACTGGCAAAGCAATCTGTCCATGGCACTGAAGATACAGGCGCACTGTGAAAAATGTGCGCCCGGCGTATTTCGGCAGATGTCACTTCGGTCAGAGCGATACAATGAGCATCTGACGCCGAATTCCATATTACTGGAGGTCGGTGCTGCAGGCAATACGCTCCGGCAGGCGATCTGCAGCGCGGAGTATTTCGCAGACCGTCTCACGGAAATACTCATCCCGTAATACGCCCCTGCTGCCGAATTTGTCATTTGTCTATCGAAATTGTGCGTAGAGGCGACCGTTGGTCGCCCGCCAATGAAAACATCCGAAATCTGATAGGGACAGATTGCACCCGCATACCCGCAAGGGGTACGCCATATCCGTAAGGCGGCAAAGCCGCCACAGACTGTCAAAAAAGTCCGTAACCGTCAAAATCAGTAAAGCTTTTTTGGCGTGATGCATAGATTTTGCATTTTTCAAAATTCAGAGTATTCCGAACTTTTCAACCGGAACAATGCTTGCTTCCGCAAGGATTTTGACTTACTGCGCAACTTCGTCAGCGCAAACTGCATATTCTTCGCTTCGCCGCAAGCGGCAAAGCTCAATCATTCCGTTGCGCTTCCTCTCCGATGGGCAATCGCTTTGCTGGATTGCCCATCGGTTATTCTTTGAGCCTATGTACGCCGACGGACGCGAGTTGCCTTTGTTGCGGTACCCGAAAAAATCTTCGTGCGTATTCCGCCCTCGATTTTTTCGACCGCTGCCACTCCTTTTTGCTCGCTGTTTCCGCC
>PITX01000220.1 GCA_017577345.1 Clostridiales bacterium | reverse complement strand
ATATACCACGACGGAAAAGGCACAGGCTCATTTTGCCGGCGGTGCCAAGAAGGTCATCATTTCCGCTCCCGCCAAGGACAGCACGCCGATGTTTGTCTACGGTGTCAACAGCGATACCTACACCAGCGACCTCAAGGTGATTTCCAATGCCTCCTGCACCACCAACTGCCTGGCTCCGCTGGCAATGGTCGTGAACAGAAAGTTCGGCATTGAAGAAGGCCTCATGTCTACCATTCATGCCTCCACCAACAAGCAGAATACCGTTGATGACCGCGGTGCAAGCGATTGGCGCACCTGCCGCAGCGTTTACGGAAACATTATTCCCTCCTCCACCGGTGCTGCCAAGGCTGTCGGCAAGGTGATTCCGGAGCTGAACGGCAAGCTGACCGGCATGGCTTTCCGCGTTCCCAGCGGCGACGTTTCCGTTGTCGATCTGACCGCACGGCTCAAGACCTCGACCACCTATGAAGAAATTTGCGCTGCCATCAAGGAAGCAAGCGAGACCTATCTCAAGGGCGTTCTTACCTATACGAACGAGCAGGTTGTTTCCGCAGACCTGATCGGCAACGATTGCCCGAGCGTGTTCGACGTTTCCGCCGGTATCATGCTTGACGATCACTTTGTCAAGCTCATTGCCTGGTATGACAACGAGTGGGGCTATACCCACAACCTGTGCGAGCTGATTAAGCACATGGCCAAGGTCGATGCCGCCAAGTGAAATAAAAAAGATCAAATCACCCCGGATTGTGCCGTCTGCACAGTCCGGGGTGATTTGGCATTCAGGTTTTTCGGGGTTATCCATGCGGAATAACGCCTATTTCAAAAATTCGGTCGGATCGATGGGCGTGCCGTCCTTGCTGACGGAGAAATGCAGATGCGGAGCGCTGGACGATTCGATCAGCGAGGTCGTGCCAACGGAGCCGATGACCTGTCCTGCGGAGATATACTGTCCCTCACCGACAGTGGGGACGCTCTGCAAGTTTGCGTAGGTGCTTTCGTAGCCGCCGTCGTGTGTGATGGTGACGCAGGTGCCGAGCAAATCGTCACTTTTTACAGCGGTGACAGTGCCGCTGCAGGCGGCAAGCACCGGCGTTCCGACGTTCGCGGCGATGTCAATGCCGTCATGTGTGCGCCAGTCACCGAGCGTCTCGTTGTAGGCAAGCATATCCACGGAGAATGCCGCAATGGTTTCGCCGGTAAGCGGGGAGACGATCAGATGCGGTTCGACTGGCACAACATCGGAAACGGGAAGGTCAACAGGCGCGGGGAGCTCCTCGATCTGCTGCACCGGCCGGATCGGCTCGGACGGCTTGACCTCCGGCATGACCGGTGTTGTCTCGTCGGGAATGGTGATGGGGGCCGCGGCGGAGGCTTGTGTGTCCGCCGAGGTGCTGTTTTTGGGGAGCAGTGTCCAATAGCCCGCGACGGCGAGTGCCGTCACACACAGAAACAGGGCTATGTAAAAGCCCGTTCCGCTGAAGAAATGCCGCGCACGGCGGCCGTTTGTTCCACTCATGTTCCGTCCTTTCCGCCGCAAAAATGCGGCAAACAAGATAAAAAGCTCTGACGGTATTGTGTACCGTCAGAGCTTTTTCTAAACATGAGGAACAAAATTATTTGATAATCAGCGTCTGTCCGTCCATTTCCTCCGGCTTTTCAAGGCCCATCACATCGAGAATGGTGGGGGCGATATCGGCAAGTCTGCCCTCGCGCAGCTCGGTGCCTGCGCCGCAAAGCAAAAACGGCACGACATTGGTGGTGTGCGCTGTCATGGGGCTCTTGCCGTCGGATTGCAGCATCTGCTCGGCGTTGCCGTGGTCTGCGGTAATCATGGCGATGCCGCCCATTTTAAGCGTTGCCTCAACCACCTTGCCAACGCACTCATCCACTGTTTCGACCGCCTTGACCGCCGCATCAAATACGCCAGTGTGACCGACCATGTCGCAGTTGGCGAAGTTGAGGATAATGACATCGTAATTGCCGGATTCGATGCGCTCGACGCATTTTTCGGTGACTTCATGGGCGCTCATCTCAGGCTGAAGATCGTAGGTGGCAACCTTCGGGGAAGCTACCAGCACGCGATCCTCACCGGGGAACTGCTCCTCAATGCCGCCGTTGAAGAAGAAGGTGACATGAGCGTATTTTTCGGTTTCGGCAATGCGCAGCTGCGTCATGCCCATCTTGCCCAGATACTCACCCAGACCGTTGCTCACGCGGATGCGCGGGAAGGCGACGGAAACGTTGGGCATCGTGGCGTCATACTCGGTGTTGCAGACATAGGTGACAGGGAAGAACTCACGCTTGAAGCCGTCAAAATCGGGATCGACGAACGCGCGGGTGATCTCGCGAGCGCGGTCGGGACGGTAGTTAAAGAAGATGATGGAATCGTGATCGGAAATCATGCCGTCCTTGTCGCAGATGATCGGCTCAACAAATTCATCGGTCACGCCGTTTTTATAGCTTTCTTCAATGGCGGCAACGGGGTCGGGATTCTGCACGCCCTCGCCATAAACCAGTGCGTCATACGCGGTTTCCAGACGGTCCCAGCGCTTGTCACGGTCCATCGCGTAAAAACGACCCATCACGGTCGCGATCTTTCCAACACCGAGCTCTTTGCATTTGGCGACAGTCTGCGCGACGAAGTCCCTGCCGGAGGTGGGAGGCGTATCGCGGCCGTCAAGAAATGCGTGGATATAAACGCGCTT
>PITX01000219.1 GCA_017577345.1 Clostridiales bacterium | reverse complement strand
CCGTTCTCCACCGCATCGGCAACCTTTCCCATTGCACCGAGCGACAGAAGAAAGCAGACAATGCCCGCCGCCACGATGACCGCAAGCGCGATCAGCGCAATCTTCTGCAGCAGGCTGCTCTTTCTGCTCGTTTCAAATCGACCTTTCTTCATCGAAAACCTCCAAATCCGCCGCCGGAATAAGCGACATGCCGTTTTTCGTAAATCCGTAGTCTGTGAGCAGATGCGCCGCGGCGGGCAAGTCGGGCATACGCTCTGCCGTCAGCCGTCGTTTTCCCGCTTTTCTTGCAATGCTGACTGCCTCGCCCAGAAGCTGTGCAGCCAGTCCTTTCCCCCGATGCTCCGGCAGCAGGGCAAGTGTGCAGAGCTGCGCCGTTTCATCCGGCAGGAGCTTCAGAGCGACTGCGCCCGTCGGACGGTCAATGACCATGGAAATGCGTACAATTTCTCCCGCACAGTCGAGTTTTTGCAAAAGCTCTGCATCCTCCGCCGCAGGGTCGCGGTACCACATATTGAAATCCCGATGGTCACCGCCGCGCCACCATTGCTGTCTGCCGAGGGTGGAGATCTCATAGGGAATATGTGAATCATCATTGAGGTATTCCAGCGTGTAGCTTCCGTTCTCGTAGACGAGCTTCGTCACTGCGGTATTCTCACTGTGACCGAGGTTGTCCTTCTCGGGGAAGAACAGGCACTGCAGCACGCCGCGCATGACCATGCCGTGGGAGAAAATTGCCACCGTCTGTCCGTCGTGACACCGTGCGATCTCTCCCATTGCCTCCAAAAATCGCGCAGTATAATCGCAGAAGCGTTCGCTTCCCTCCACATACCAGTCACGCGGCTTATGCGTAAAGGCATGGTTGCGCTCCGGGTCGGTGTGGTCGAGCCAGCCGAACGGAAGATTTTCCCAGATGCCGCAGCCGAGCTCACGGAAACGCGGCTCCCTGTGCAGCGGCAGATGCTTCGGCAGGTAAATTGCGCCCGCCGTGATACAGGTGCGGCTCAGATCGCTTGCATAGACCGCGTCGATCGGCACATCTGCAAAGCGCTGCTCCAGTGCCGCGATCTGCTTTCTGCCGTTGGGCGTGATCATGGAATTATACTGCCCCTGCAGGCGGCGAAAAACATTGCCCTCCGCCTCCGCATGGCGGATCAAATAGAGTGTCGTCATAGAATTACCACATTTTTCCCGATATCGGATTTCATTTTTAATGCGGCTGCTTCGGCATGGTCGAGGTAGTCCGTGCCGTCGCTGTCCGTCTTCTGCCATGCGCAGATGATGCTCCGCGAGGCGGCGATGATGGCACCGTGACCGAAGCGGTCAAAGGCAAACTGTACATTCTTCGCCGTACCGCCCTGTGCGCCGTAGCCGGGCACAAGGAAGAACAGACGGTCATATTTTTCGCGCAGCAGGCGCAATGTCTGCGGATAGGTCGCGCCGACGACTGCACCGATCTCGGAATAGCCGTTTTTGCCGAACAGATCCGTACTCCAACGCATCGCCAGATCCGCCATGGCGGTATAGATCACACGGTCACCCGACAGCAGATCCTGCACCTCACGCGAGGACTTGTTGGAGGTCTTGAGCAGGACAAAAACATTTTTCCCGTCATGCTTGCAGTACGGCAGGAAGGGCTTGATGCCGTCACTTCCCAGATAGCCGTTGACGGTCAGCGCATCGCAGTCATAGAGCTTATGTGCCGTCTCTCCCACGGAGATCGTACCGAACAGTGCCTGCGCGTAGATCTCCGCCACACTGCCGACATCGCCGCGCATGGAGTCGATCAGGACATAGAAGCCTTTCTCCTTCGCATAACGCGAAATCTTCTGCATCTGAATGATGCCGTCCGCACCGAGGGACTCAAAGCAGGCACTCTGAATTTTGACCGCCGGAACAATGCCGCACAGGCGGTCGAGCAGCTCCGTGCAGAAGCGATAATATGCCTCTGCCGCACCGCGCAGTGTCTGCCCGTGCTCCTCAAATGCGTCGCGCAGAATGTGCTGCGGCAAAATCGGAAGATATGGGTCCAGACCGACCATGACCGGGTTTTTCAGTTTTCTGATCTGTTCCTGCAAAACATCAATCGACATAAAAACGCCTCCTGTCGTACTCTTTTTTCTTATTATATCATAACTTCTGACAGCCGCAAAGAACGGATTTGCCGAAATCCGATATTTTTCACCCGATAAGGGCAGAATAACGAAGAAAGGAGGAATGAAGTATGCAGGTTAAGACATTTTTGCTGACGCTCGGTGCCGGCATCGTGGCAGGCGGCGCGATCGCGCTGATGCTCCCGCCGCAGTCACCGGTGCGGCGCACGGCGCAGAAGGCGGTCGACAGCATGGAACAGTCCGTCTCGGATATGATGCAGTAATACCGTCGCAGGGACGGTTTTCCCGTCCCTGCGAAAAAAAGCAAAATTACCACTTGACAAATGTTTTTTCTTTCGCTATAATAACCCCTGCTACGGACGATTAGCTCAGCTGGCTAGAGCATCCGCTTGACGTGCGGAAGGTCATAGGTTCGAGTCCTATATCGTCCACCAAAAAATCAGTCACACCGTGTGGTGTGGCTGGTTTTTTTTCGTGGACGCAGGACGAGAACAGGGCGGCGGCTCGCAAGCCGCAAAAAACAGTCCGGTGGACTGTTTTTTAGCCCGCGGAAGAGTCCTATATCGTCCACCAAAAAATCAGTCACACCGTGTGGTGT
>PITX01000218.1 GCA_017577345.1 Clostridiales bacterium | reverse complement strand
GAAGGGTGTCTTTCGCGGTTTTAATCATAAGTTTTGCAACTTTTTTGAAAGTTGCAAAACTTTCTCAGCTTGTCGAAAAAGTCTTTTCGACAAGCTGAGAAAAAGGACGCCTCACGGCGTCCTTTTTCTTTATAAGATGGAAGATTGGATGAAAAGAAGCTATTGTCTCTTGCAGATACTAAGATAAGATGCGCTTGTTAACAAAGTTCGGGGAAATTTATTAAAAAAGTATTAAATACCGCACAGTATTATGTTAAGTTCGGAGCTTTCGAAAGAACTCTTCCAGCTCCTGCCGGCATTCACGCTCCAGAATGCCGCCGACAAGAGAGGGCGTATTGGGAAATCTCTCCATAAAAAGGTTCAGCCCGCCGCCGCAGGCACCCATATTGTCATCGCGCGGGCCGTAGTAGACGTGGGGAATGCGTGCGTTGATGATCGCTCCGGCGCACATGGGGCAGGGCTCAAGCGTGACATAGAGCGTACAGTCGTCCAGCCGCCACGAGCCAGTGTGTTCATTTGCCTCGGCGATCGCTTCCATTTCAGCGTGAGAGGCGGTGGATTGTTTCTCCTCCCTGCGGTTTCGGCCGCGGCCGATCACCTCGCCGCCACGCACGATCACGCATCCGACCGGAACCTCACCGTGCTGCGCCGCCTCGTGTGCAAGTGAAAGCGCCTCTTTCATGTATGCCTCATGTTCCATAGTAATCTCCTGTTTAAAAGTTGGAATAATTGTCCATACTTCTCGTAAACTGAACTGTCAGAACGAGGAGGACCGCTCGTCGAAAAAGGCTTTTTCGACGAGCGGAGCAAGTTTTGCAGCTTTCAAAAAAGCTGCAAAACTTATGATCAAAACCATGAAAGACACCCCTCCCGGGTTTCTTTCACACTATCTTCCTTCCCGAAGACTTTACTCTTCTTCGTTTTTCGACAGTCTGACGAGGAGGAAACTTTATGCGCAAAGTCAATCTGCTTCGCTGTGATGTCGCAAGTGACAGCTCACTGCAAAGTCTCTTTACAGATCTGTCGGAAATGCGGTTCGCGCTTTCGCAGGCATATGAGCGCTTCAACCGCGCCGTGGAGCCGGAGCTTGTAGACGCCTGCGTGTTTGAGATCAACGCAGTCCAGTCACGCTACAACTACCTGCTGCGTATCATCAAGGAGCGCGGCGGAGAAGCCGAGTGCAGGACGTGTTCCAAGGGGGTATGTTCATGGATTTAGAAAGCAAGGTCGCTCTCGCGCTGCTGTGTGCCTTTCTGGTGCTTGGTGTTGTGCGGCTGTTCTCTGCACCGCTGAAATTTGCGCTTAAGGTGATCCTCAATACGCTTTTGGGCTTTCTCGCCCTGTTCCTGCTCGGTCTCACCGCACCGCTGACAGGGTTTGCACTGGGGCTGAACCTGTTCAATGCACTCATCATCGGCATTCTGGGCGTGCCGGGACTCGTTCTGCTGGTACTGTTGCAGGCGGTGTTTATCTGAGATTACATACACAGATCGTATTATTTCGACGCAATAATACGATCTGTAATTATTTTTTAACGGTTCCCCAGCCCTCAAGCGGATAGCGCTGCATACCGCCGAAGATCTTCTGCTTGAGATCGGGGTACTTTTTCTCCAGCTCTGCGATCAGCTCCTTGACCTCCTGACGGCGGCTGGCACCGTTAAGCGGGCAGGGATTATGGACGACGGGCAGCTGCAAACGGTTCACCGCCGAGCGCACCTGCTTTTCTCTGACATAGAGCAGCGGGCGGATCTGCGTAACGTCCATGCGGCTGAGGTACGTCACCGGCTGGAAGCAGCCGATGCGCCCTTCAAAAAGCATATTCATAAGGTACGTTTCCACTGCATCGTCATAATGATGTCCAAGTGCGATCTTCTTGATGCCGCGCTGCGTGATGGCGGTATTGAGCGCGCCGCGGCGGAGCTTTGCACACAGTGAGCAGGGATTCGGCTCCTTACGGTCTTCAAACACGATCTCATAGATCGGCACTTCCACGCGCACATACTCCACACCCAGCTCTTTGCAAAAATCCGAAACCGGCGTAAAGTCCATGCCCGGTGTTCCTCCGTCGATCGTCAGCGCAACGAGGTCAAAGTGCTTGGGGTAAAAGTTTTTGAGCCTTGCGAGGGCGGCAAGCGTCAGCAGAGAGTCCTTTCCGCCGGAGACGCCGACAGCAACCGTCTCCCCCTGCTGTATCATGTCATAGTCCTCGATGCATCGGCGGACAAGTCCCAATATTTCCTGCATAGGCAAACCTTTCTGTTCATTTTTATATTTGCAATTTCAGAAAACGCGAGATAATCGGAGAAAACAAGAGATATTTCGAGTTATCTGTTAGCTAAATCAAATTGTTGTTGACATTTTCTCCTGTGGGTGCTATAAATATCCTTGTTCCGATTTTAGCAAGGGACAAGAAAAATGTAAAGCACAAGCTTTCATTCATAGATTAAATGGAGGAAAACACACCATGTCCACTTTTATGGCGAACAAGGGCAACATCGAGCGTAAGTGGTACGTCATCGATGCCGCCGGCAAGCCCATGGGCAAGACCGCTGTTGCTGCAGCCGATCTTCTCCGCGGCAAGCTCAAGGTTACCTACACCCCGCACGCTGATTGCGGTGACAATGTCATCATTATCAACGCTTCCAAGGCCATCCTCACCGGCAACAAGATGGAGCAGAAGTACTATCGTACTCACTCCGGTTGGGTCGGCGGTCTCAAGG
>PITX01000217.1 GCA_017577345.1 Clostridiales bacterium | reverse complement strand
GCCGAGCAGAGCGTCGGCATAGCCGAGCTTGACGAGCATGGTGCCGAAGTAGTTGCCCTTTGCCAGCGCGGTGCGGCATTCGTCGGTGGTCATCTTGCCCTTGCGAAGCTCTACCATCTTATCGACCATGGCATCCATTTCCGGATAGGTCGCCGGATCGAGGATCTCCAGCCCCTCAATATCATAACCGCATTCGGCGGCCTTGCCCTTGACCGTATCGACATTGCCGATGAGGATCGGGGTCAGAAAGCTGTCCTTTTTCAGACGGTCGGCGGCTTCGAGAATACGGGGGTCGTGACCTTCGGTGAAGATGATTTTCTTGGGATTTGCCTGAAGCTTTTCAATCAGACGATCAAACATGATAGTTCCTCCTGTTATTTGGCGATTGCCGATTTTTCGCATCTATTATATATCCCCGTCGGACAAAAAATCAAGACTGACATCCAAATCGGAGCAGATTTCGACTTTTTTCTGCGTCATGGGGTGAAAAAATTCCAGTCGGACGGCACAGAGCTGCTGATAAGACAGTCCGAAGCACTCCGACAGGGCACGCGATGCATCGTTATTGTACTGAGGGTCTCCGAGGATGGGGAAGCCGAAGTAGGCGCAGTGGACGCGGAGCTGATGGGTGCGTCCGGTCAGGGGATGCAGCTCCAAGAGAGAAAGCGCACCGTCCGTTTGGAGCAGACGGTAGTGTGTTTTGGCTTCCTTTCCGTCTTCACGGATGCACCGCAGCAGACTCGGCGGAGCCTTACGCGCGATTTTCGCGTCCAAAATCCCCTCTTTGGCAGGCGGTGTGCCGCAGGTCAGCGCGTGGTAGACCTTTTCGATTTTTCCTGCCTTGGACTGGGCACACATCAGCGCGTGGACATGGGCATTTTTCGCAAGCAGGACAACGCCGAAGGTGTCCCTGTCCAGACGGCTGACAGGGTGGATGGCGCAGGGCTGACCGGTTTTCTGATAGTATGCGGTCAGACGGTTTGCCAGCGTGCCGGTGTTGCAGGCAGACGAGGGATGCACGAGCATTCCTGCGGGCTTGTCCACGGCGATCAGGCTCTCGTCCTCATAAAGGATATGCAGTTCGCCGTCCTCGGCAGGGTATTCGGGCGTCGGCTCATCCAAAAGGACCGTCACGGTATCGCCGATTTTCACGGGGTAGTCCGTGTGCACGGGAACACCGTTGACGCGGTACGCCTCCTGATATTTCAGACGCTTGACGAGGGTGGAGGACATGTTCAGCTCCTGCCGCAGAACGGACAGCAGCCTTGCCTCGCGCCGGGCGATGCAAGTCAGCTCCATCAGAGCACCGCTCCTTCCTTTTGCATCGGGTGACAGCGCAGGATGGCGCGGCGGGTCACGATGCCGATGAAGGCGCCCTTGTCGTCCACGACCGGAACAAAGTTCTGATCACTTGCACGAAGCAGCAGCTCCTCCATGCCGGTGGTCACGGAGACGGGCACATTATCCCTGCGGTGGGAGATGTCCATGATGTTGTACTTTTCCGTCTCACGCATATCCATGATACAGAGATTTTTCACTGCCCACAGCAGGTCGCCCTCGGTCAGCGTGCCGCAGTAGGAGCCGTCGCGCCGCAGAATGGGCAGGGCGGTATAGCCGGAGACCTCCATGCGCTCGATCGCCTGCCGGAGCGTGAAGTCATCGTACAGATAGGAACAGTTTGCCTTCGGGGTCAGATAAAAGAGCAGATTCATCCATCAACACTCCTGTTCATAATCGGAAAGATATTTCTTCTATCCTGATTATAGCATAGTTCCGTGTCGAAGTCTGTTAATAAATTATGAAAAATCGCACCGGAAAATTCCGGTGCGATTCTTCAGACGGTCAATAAAGCCACAAACCGTCGAAATAAAGAAAAGCATTTTCATATTTGTCATTGCGAGCCGCTTGCGGCGTGGCAATCTGTGCCTGCCATAATACGGTATAGGTCGCAAATCTGCTACGGACGGATTGCCACGGAAGCTAACGCTTCCTCGCAATGACAGAAAATGATAATTCATTTTTCACTGCTATTATTAAGCAGTGGGCTGATTGGCATCCTCGATGATCTTGACGAACTTGGACGGGACAAGAGATGCGCCGCCGATCAGACCGCCGTCGATGTCGGGCTGTGCCAGAAGCTCGTAGGCGTTCTTTTCGTTCATGGAACCGCCGTAGAGGATGGTGGTGGCACGGGCGTTCTTGGAGCCGAAGAGTTTGCGGACGACCACACGGATGAGCAGGCAGACCTCCTCTGCCTGCTCCGGCGTTGCGGTACGGCCGGTGCCGATCGCCCAAATCGGCTCATAGGCGATAACGACCTTGCGGATCTTCTCCTCAGAGATGCCGGAAAGTGCCAGCTTGATCTGCATGGTGATCCATTCCTCGGTGATGCCGGACTCGCGCTGCTCCAGGCTTTCGCCGCAGCAGACAATGGGGATCAGACCGGCTTCCAGAGCCGCCTTGACCTTGGCGTTGACCTCGGCATCGGTCTCGCCCATGGCGCGGCGCTCGGAATGACCGATGATGACATATTTGCAGTCGGCGTCGGTGAGCATGGCGGTGAAAATTTCACCGGTGTATGCGCCAGAGGGATTTGCATTGCAGTTTTCCGCACCGATGCCGACGCGGGTCTCACGCATGGCGCGGACAGCGGCAGGAATGCAGACAGCGGGAACGCACAGTGCGATATCGCACCAGCGACCCTTGGGGAGCAGACCTTTCAGC
>PITX01000216.1 GCA_017577345.1 Clostridiales bacterium | reverse complement strand
CCGTAAATACTTCGTGTGTGGAAGTGCCGGAAAGCCTTGTGCGGTCGGCGTTGCCGTCCGCTGTGAACCGAGGCCGGTGCCGGTTTACGGCACCGCCTCTTTCTCCTGCTTGATTTTCGACCCTATCCCGCACGCTCCCGTTTGCGGTCGAGCTCGGCGAGCTTTTTTCGGATCTTCTCCTGATCTTTGACTGCTTCGAGCTGCTGCATCTGTTGCTCGTAGAAGTGCCGGAGTGCTTCCTCCACCGGGCGGATCGTGTAGAGCAATGTGCCGTTTCGCTTCTCGCCGCGCCTGGTGACGATCTCGGTGTTCTCCGTGACGATCAGGCGCTTCTCCCGCAAACCGTTCACATGTTTTGCCACCGTGTTCGGCGAGAGGTGGACGGCCCTGCCGATGGTTCTGTAGCTGGGGTGGCACTGATGCGTCCTGCGATCCTCACAGCGCATCAGGTAACTGTACACCGCCAGCTCGCCCGGCGTGAGGCCCAGCAGAAAGATTTCGTTGGGCAGCGGGAAATAGTTTTTGATCGGATCGCGCTTGGGATAAGGATAGAAGTCGCTCACGGGTTCCCTCACTTTCCAACGTTCTGCTCCACCCAAGCGAGGAGCTTATCCCTGGGCACCACGAGGCGCGTTCCGATTTTCAAAACCGGAAAGCCCTTCTCGTGCATCAGCTCGTACATGCCGGAGATGGAGATCCCCAGCAGTTTTGCCGTTGTTTCCGCGTTGAGGAACAGCGGCAGCTCATCGTATGACTTGTACATGGATTGTTTCATGGAACGAACATCCCTTTCTAAAATTTCCATACCGGCTTAGCCGATATGTAAGCAGCTGACGCTGTTCTCTCTATTCAGTTTTCAATTCAAATTTTCAGTCTATGTTTATTCAGTTTTTCTCCGGCTCGCTGCGGCGGCGGGAGGCAATCTCGCCATTGACTTCACCTCGATTCAAAATAAAACGGGCAGGTACACAAACAAAGCAGCACCACAAAGGAAGCGCAGTCGGCATTGCCTATGTGCTTTCAGTGTGACGCTGCAAATTTGGTACCTGCCCTTTGTTATTCATCAACGGATCGGCGGCTCGCTTTCGCGGGCGCGCAACCCGAAGACTGCATACCTTTACAGTATCCCATATTCACAGATGGGAGGACGGTCGGCTTCGTCGATCATTCAGTTGTTACGCCAGTGCGATCTTCTCGTGGCACTCATGCTCCGGCGGTAGGCCCAGCCGCCGCCTTTCTTCCGCGCTCAGATAGTGAACTCCGATGGTATGATGACACCTTGCGCATTTGTATACATGGTTTCGCGGCAGGCGTCGATACCTTTCGTCTTCCACATCAAAAAGAAACGCATCATTTTTAACGCTGGCATTGAAAACTGTATGTAGATTCTTTTTACAGAGAGGACATTTCAGCATCGGATACTTTTCTCTGTTTGGGTTTGACCCCTTTCTCCGATAGACATACATCAGATCCCCGTTGCTCTGCTCCTTGAGTAAGATCTTATTGCTTTTCATCCCTTCAGCTTGTGATACACCCCCACGGCGATTCCCTGCACCTGCAGGTCGGTCACGTAGATGTCCGCATACTTTTTCTTATCCGGGTTGCGGGAGCGCAGGCAGTATTGCTCTTTCTCTTCGTCAAAGCCCAGCACCTTCAGGTTGCTGAGGTTGTCGTATAGCGCGACAACAATATCTCCGATCTCCGCAGTCTGCGTCTGCCGGACGATCACGTAGTCGCCTTCGTGAATGCCGGCGTCGATCATGGAATCGCCCTTGGCAATCAGCGCGAAGAAGGTTCCCTTGCCGACCAGATTTTCCGGCATGCGGATATACTCCAGCACCTCTTCCTGTTCTTCATCGCCGGGACCGCAGGCGACACGGCCAAGCACGCGCATACAGTTGACAGGCGTCATCTTCTGTGCCGCTGCCGTGCCGATGCACTTGCCGTCATATTCGATCTCTCCGGCCTCGTCCATTGCAACCAGATAACGCTGCACCGTCGCGTGAGGAATGCCGGTGCCGCTGCTGATCTCCCGAACGGAGGGCGACGTGGAATGCCGACCGATGTAGTCGTTGATGAAATCCAGGAGCTGGAGTTTTTTTGAATCATCCTTCCGGCGCATAGACAATACCCCCACGACTTCTTTTCTGTCGTGAGGGTATTGTAGCATACCGAACATTCGTTTGTCAAGCAAATTGAGACGTTTTGTCTCAATTTGCTTTTCGGGATGCATTTCTTTGTCTATTGCTCCGCAATATTTACGCTGCCTGACGCTACACACCAGCTGCGGGGTCGTCCCAAAATGGAGAATGGAAAACCAATGATGGATTAGACTGTCTTACGGATATAGTAGGTGGATCGCCCGCCGCCGCGCTTTTCGATCTCGCCACTGGCGCAGAGCGCCCGAAGATGGCGTTCAACCGATGTGGCGCTCATGGAAGTGACAAGCTCGGCGATTTCGGCTTTCGTAAATTTGCCAATTCTCGTTTTCACGGCGTTGCGCACGGTATCCAGCGGAGAAACAGTAACGAGCTCCATCCGTTCCTCAAAATCACGATATGCTGCGATGATCGTTCCCAGAAGGTATTTTATAAACGCGGTCGGATCGTCCTTGCCCTCGTGCCAGCCGGCCTGCGAAGCCTCCAGCGCGTCGTAATAGCTCTCTTTCGTCCGAGCGATCTTGGCTTCCAGAGAGATATACTTGCCGATCTCATACCCGCAGCGATAGAG
>PITX01000215.1 GCA_017577345.1 Clostridiales bacterium | reverse complement strand
GCATAGCGATTCTCCTTTCGCTTGTTTGGTGGTACTTACATTGTAAAGGATTGTTTCTCTATGCTCAACTCTTTTTATGACAATGGGGCCAGGCTCGTCGCCTGACCCCAACATTTATTATAGAACCTAGATATATGGGGCAGGCAATGAGCCTGACTCCAATATTTATTACAGAGCCTTTCTTTTATTCTTCTTTATTCATAATAATTCCGTAGTAGTCGCGTTCCAGCACGACATCGGAGAAAGTGATTTTATTGCGGACGATCGCGGCGATCTGCTGCTCGTACTCTTCTCCCACATCGGCACCCTCTGCGGGAATGAATTCGCCCGTCACGCCGTTATAGGTCGCAAGCTCCGTCTTCCAGCTGTATTCGTTCCAAAGCACCAGCGGCATCTGATCGGAGAACACATCTCTTCCGACAAACATGCGCGAATCGTACTCTACGCCGAACAGGTTGGAAAGCGTCGGCAGAATATCCAGACTGTAGGTCGGTGCATCGACCTGCAGATCCATATCCTCCAGGCAGCCGCTCCAGATGATCAGTGCCGTCTTATCGCGGGCAAAGCAGGAGTCAGCAGGATGTCCGAGCAGCTCGGCAAGGTAATCCTCGCTGCTCGACCACGCATAGCTCTTTTCCAGTCCGTAGGGATAATGGTCGGGGCTGATGACAATGACCGTATCATCCGCGATGCCTGCATCCTCCAGCATTTTGAGCAGGCTCGTCATCGCATTCTCCAATTCAATGTTGGCTGCCTGATAGCACTTGACATGCTCCGACCAATCCTCGTTCGCCACGATATCATAGTTCTTCGCTGACATCGCGTTATTGGCGTAGTTGTAGGCGCAATGACCGCTGATTGTCATGTAGTACACGCTGAACGGCTGATGGTCGATATACTGCGGCACGGTGAATTCGATCATCTCCTGATCGCTTTCCGGCCAGGTGGGCTTCACACCCTCCTCCAGGCCGTTACCCATGGCAAAAAAGTTATCATAGCCGATCATGCAGTGTGTTCTGTTGCGTTCGTAATAGGTATATTCACCATTGTGATAGGCAACAGAGAAGTAGCCCTGCTTACGCAGCTGATTGCCGATCGTCAGGTCGTTATTGTTGTAGATCATGTTCTTGATGCTGGCGACGCTATTGGTCGGCACGATGCCGTAGATGTTGGAGAACTCACCGGTAGAGGTGCTTCCGCCCCATGCCGGCTGATAGTAGTCCGTGAAGTAAATTCCATCATGCGCCATGCGGTAGAGGGTCGGCGTACGCACGGGGTCAATGACCTGCTCCGTGAATGCCTCTGCGGTAATGAGAATGAGGTTTTTCCCTGCGAACATTCCGGTGTACTCGTTTTCCGAGGCAGGCGTCTGCGAGGCAACATATCGGTGCGCGGAGGCAATGCGATCGTCCCATTCGTTCTCCGCAAGCGCGGCATAGTCAATATCGAATTCGTGCAGACCGTAGACAACCGTTTCCTCTGTTGGCTCCTCCGTTGCCTCCGACGGAGCTTCGGTCACCTCAGTCGGTTCGGTCACGGGCGGCTTGGTCGGTGCCGTCGTCGGCACATCGACAAACTCCGTGTGGCTGTTGCCGGAGCGCAGGAAATCCAGCGCCAACGCCTCGGAAAGTCCGAAGGAACGGACTGCGCCGTCAAAGGAGTATTCATCGTCATATTTCTTCGTATCCGGAGATACATACTGAATACACAGCATCCCCGCAAAGAAGCAGGCGATCAAAAGCCCGGCAAGCACCGCACGCGTGCCCCAGCTCTTTGTCCTGCCCCACTTGCCGAGATGTCCCAAAAAGCCATAGAGGATGACCGGCAGGAGGATCACAAGGATACGCCACATGCCCTGCGTGAGCAGCGTGACCAGTGTATCTCCGAAGCCGCCTGCTACATGGCCTGCATTGTCAGCAATATCCGAAAGCAGCATAAAGGTCTTGAAAGCATTTTGAATAAAGAATTCCAGAAGCGTTAACACCGCATAAATGCCGGAGAAGATCAGTGCCAGAATGCGGCTGAGCTTTGCCGAGCTGCCGATCGTAGTCAGCAGTGCCAGAAGCAGTCCGAAAAATGCAGCACATACGGTAACGGTGATGATCCGCGAAAACTGCAGCTCCTGCGGTGTCCAGATATGTAGCATGATCTCATCGAAGATCACCGCACAGAGCATAAACAGCCATGCCGGAATATTGATTTTTTCCATCCATGTTCTCAATCGTTTCAATGTTGATGCCCCGTTTCATAATATGGTATTCATATTATATGCCAAGATCGACCGAAGGGCAAGACAAAATCCGACCATTTTCGCACAAGTAGTGAAAATGTACCTATACTGATAAAACATCCTTACGGGGCGTCAGCAAATGTCAAGACATTCTTTTTGCTTCTGCACGGTCAAAGGCGTGCAGCCAGTCGGATTTGAGATAGTAGATCAGGAAGATGATGCTGCTGATCGTCCAGGTCAGCGGATAGGCGCTGAAAATGACCCAGCTTTCCTTCACAAGCGGCACCATAACTGAAATATAGATCACGCGGATGGCGCACCAGGTGGCAAGCATGACGAACATCGGCACCAGCGGTTTTCCCGCACCGCGCATGATCGCCGCGATACAGTGAGAAAAAGAAAGCATACAGAAAAACAGACTCTCGACCGTTGCCTGTTTCACGCCGATGTCCACCGCTTTCTGATTATCCGTAAAGAAACCCATCAGCGGCTGCGCAAATACAAGCATCGCAACACCGATCAGCTCTGCGG
>PITX01000214.1 GCA_017577345.1 Clostridiales bacterium | reverse complement strand
CGACGATCGTGTTCAGCACGCCGACCAAAAGAAACTTCCAGAGCTTTATATCAAACAGCGATTTCATTTTTTCTTTCATTTGTATTTCTCCGTGAAATGAATTACGGTGCTTCCGTTTTCCAGCATGTCCAAATATCCCCATCACTGCTGACCGTAAAAATCGGCTTATTGTCCGAGCTGAGATAGCAGAGTGTCACAGAAAGTGACGGAGCATTACAGTGTGAGGCGACATCAATCGCAACGGAAGCGGCATCGTGCTGAAAAGACTCCGGCGCCAGGTCATCGGAATATACACTGCCGCCGTAGGTGCAGACGTCATCGTAGAGCATCGGGGTATTCTGCGTCAGTGTAAGCACTTGGGACGCGGAATCGAAGGAACAGTCGTAGCCTGACCAGTTTTCTTTTACATATGCTTCGATGTCTGCACTTTTTTCCGCCTCCTGCGGTGCATCCGACTGCCTTGAGCTGTAGAGCGTGACAAAGCGGAGTATCAACACAGCACTGACTGCGATCAGAACAACGAGAAGAATCAAAAGTGCGGCGATCGGCCATTTTTTCATCGGTATCACCCTCGGGGTTATTCTATCTGATATTTCCCGTTTTGTCAAACGGCATCCAGCGTTGTGTCTGCAAGCAGCTCTGAGAAGACCTCCCGGTAGTGCTTTTCCGCAGCGGCATCGCAGGTGATTTGAAGGCTGTAGCCGTGCGTTCCGTCAAAGAAGAGCACACCCGTGCAGATTTCCGCACCGTTTTCACCTGCTGCCGTGAAGGAGTAGCGGTATTCCTCCTGCGGAAATTGCGTGACTGAAACAGGGCTTAACTCTTCCTTTGACCGTCCGGTCAGTATTTGAAGCGCATCCTCCGCGGAGTCTGCACAGAAAATCTCCTTGCAGACGGTAAAGTCATCATGGATGTAGATGATTTTCTGACCGTCATCGGTCATTGCCGCCATGACAGTATTATCCGGAAGCACTGCATTGAGGCAAAAAGCGGGGATCGGCGGAATGTCGCCGCAGTCGCTCATGCAGTCAGCGGCGGTTTCCTTGACAGTGCAGGCAGCCAATGGTATAATCAGGAGCAAACTCAGAAAAGCAAAGCATTTTTTCACAAATATCCCTCCGAAAGGTCAACGGTATGTTTTATTTCTATGCGGCATTTTTGCTCCTTATGAATTTGACTGCGTTTCTTCTGATGAAGAAAGACAAGCGTCTGGCACGGCAACATCGAAGAAGAATTCCTGAGAGCGTTTTGTTTCTTTTTGCCGCACTCGGCGGAAGTCTGGGCGGCTGTCTCGGTATGTACTGCTTTCGTCACAAGACCAAGCATATAAAGATCGTGATCGGATTTCCCTTACTGTTTCTGCTGCATTGCATTCTTACTGCGGTACTTTTCTACAAGGGGATTCTCATAATTCCATAAAAAACAGGGACGGTCAACAGTCCCTGTTTTTGCCTAATTTTGTCTTTTTGCCGTCTGGCGTCACAATATAGGTGTTATCCAGCTGTTCGGTCAGACTGCGCTTGAACGCGGCAATATACTGTCTGCGCAGCTCGTCACGCTCACGCGTTTCTTCCTCAGTCAGACCCTCTGCCTTTGCCTTGTGTGCAAGCTCGTTGATTCTTTGAATCAGCTCATCCATTGTCATTTTCATCAACTCCGCACTCATCATAGCGAATTTCGCCCAAGCTGTCAAGAACGCACTTGCCACGAAGGCTTGAAAGGGATATAATGGGATCAGAAATTCTGGAGGATCTGCTATGAAAGTTCTGATTATCGGCGGCGGTGCATCTGGTATGATGGCTGCTTTGACGGCTTCTGAAAATCCGGCGAATGAGGTCATTCTCTTAGAGCGACAGGCGCGGATGGCGAGGAAACTCCTTGCCACCGGCAACGGACGCTGTAATATGACCAACCGCAACCTTACCGCTGAGAACTACCACGGACAGAATGCTGAGTTTTGCACCTATGCGCTCAGCGCGTTTGGGGTGGAGGATACGCTTTCCTATTTCCGCTCACTGGGGCTTCTGACGGTGACGGAAGGCACCGGACGCGTCTACCCGCGCAGTGACAGCGCAAACAGCGTAGCAGATGTTTTGCGTCTGCCGTTGGAGCAGCGCAAAAATGTGACGATCATTACCTGCGCGGAGGTCGCGGAGCTGAAGCGCAAGAACGGTAATTTTTATGCTGTCGCAGGGGAAAACAGTTATCAGGCAGACCGCGTTATCGTCTGTGCAGGAGGATGTGCAGGCGGAAAGCTCGGCGGCACCGATCTCGGCTACCGTCTGCTCGGTTCCTTTGGCCACAGCAGGACAAAGCTTTACCCGTCGCTTGTGCAGCTTCGCACCGACACGACCTTTGTGCGTTCTCTCAAGGGCGTGCGCTGTGAGGCAGAGGTGCGTCTTGCCGGTCAGAAGCGCAGCGGTGAAATACAGTTTACGGATTACGGCGTGAGCGGCCCCGTGATTTTTGAGCTTTCCTCCTCTGCCGTTTCGGAAGAGGCTCTGGTGATTGATTTCCTGCCGGAGCTGTCAAGGGATGAGATTTTGCAGATGCTCATTGTACGCTGCCGCACCATGCCGGAGCTCAAAGCAGAGGATTTACTGACGGGAATGCTTCATAACCGCCTCGGAAGAACATTGCTTCGGGCGGCAGGTTATTCGTTGGAGCAGCCCTGCGGCATGTTTGCACAGACCGACCTTGACATGATCGTCAAGCAGATCAAGCACTTTGTCATCCCCGTCCTCGGCGCGATGGGCATGGACGGTGCACAGG
>PITX01000213.1 GCA_017577345.1 Clostridiales bacterium | reverse complement strand
GTCCACGCCCGATCCAATGGTAGCCCCCGCCGCGAGCGCTCCCGATGAAAGCGCGGCCGCTACGCCGCCGGAGCTTACCACAGCGAGGCCGAAGGCTGTGCACTTGCTGGCGGTCTTGACCACCTTGCATGTGTTGATAGCCCATGTATAAAGCTTTTCATCTTTTTTATAATCGCCGCTGAGGATCGATTCCGCAGCCTGAATGGCTTCCATGGCTGTTTTAGCGTCGGTCTTGAGAATAGACGCCATCTGCCGGACTTTTTTGCCGTCTTTCGCCTGGTTGTAGTAGCTGCGGATCTCTTCAGCCCATTTCTTCGGGTCTGTCTCGGGGTCTTCATTGATCGCCGCACTCGCCTTGAGGATAAAGGAACCATCCGCGCCGAATTCTACCATCGATAGCGCCTTGCGGTAGGCGCGGGTATCCTCGACCGCGCTGAGCTGAGCGCCCATGAAGCCTGTCACGGTCGCCATCCTGTCTGCGATATCCCACGCCTCGGCCGCAGCGCGCACCGTTTCGGCAAGGTCGTCGGGATCGACCCCGTTCTCCGCGTCCCTGCCCATCTTCTCTGTCAGGAGCCGCGCGTTCATGTATGCCTGCAGGGTGGTGTTGGCGGCGGTGTAGGTGAGCTGCTGTTCCTGAGTCTGCTCAGGCAAGACCAGCTGTACATAAGAGTCATCGTCGTAGAGAGAAACGATTGTACCCTGGGTGTTCCGTTTCATCCAGCCCGGAGCGACCAGTACGGTGAACAGTATCGCCGCGACCAGTACGACCGCTATCGCCGGTATTATTACGGCAAACGGCTTTATGCGCTTCTTCGTGGTCAGCTGCCTGTACTGCGCTCCGTACTGAGGCTGTGCCTGCGGCTGATACTGTAGCTGAGTGGTTGCGGTATTATTGATGGGTGTCGCTACCTTTACGCCGCGCTGAGCTGCCTGCTCCTGCATACTCGATATATTTTCGCTTTGCGCTGTCGGGGCAGCATTTGTGACAGGTACTGTTTCGGTTATGGGAGCACTGACTGTTCTGCCGCAGTGAGGGCAGAATTTTGACGTTGTTTTCATCTCCCTGCCGCAGTAAGCGCACATTGGGGCTATCGGAACTACCGTTTGAATTGTCTGCGCAGTTTGTGGTGGTTGAATAGGAGCGGTACAGACTGTTTTGCCGCATTTCGGGCAGAACTTAGATGTTGCTGTCAACTGAGCACCGCAATAGGCGCACTTGGGCTTTTGCTCGGTATCCGCCTCAAATTTTGCTCCGCACTCAGGGCAAAAATTGGAGCCCTCGGGGATATTGCTCCCGCATTTTTTACAAATCAGACTCATGTGCTTTCCTCCTTCGAACCGTACCAATAATGCACTTAATTGTCCAATTTTATTATAACAGTACCGAATATCATTTCAATATGCGACACGAAGTTGTCATTGACAAATATTTGGTCAACAATTATAATTTAGTCGAACATGGAACTTTTGAGATGAGGCGGGTCTATGATGTTTACCGATAGATGGAGAAAGGCTTTGGATACTGTCAACGCTTCTGCGGCAGATATTGCGCGTCACATGAACTGTGACCGGTCCTATATCACCCGTATTGCCAAGGGTGTACGGACTCCGAAAATGAACGGAACCTCCGCATGGAAGCTCGTCCGTTCCGTTTATGCCTGTGCGGACGAAAACGGCTGCGTCGGGGAGCTGTGCGCTTTGCTGCGTACCGACGATGCAGATACAGCGGAACATATTATGCAAGCTCTCATGCTGTGGCTTTATGAGGGTGAGCGTGAGCTTACGGATATCAGCCGATTCAATTCGCTGACGAAAGAGGTTCCCTTTCGCTCTTTCGGTCAGCGCCTGAACTCCGTGATGACGCTCGTCGGGCTATCGAATATCCGGATGGGAAAGTTGTTGAGCGTTGACCCGTCCTATATCAGCCGCTTCCGCAGCGGTTTTCGCTCGCCTAAATCAAATAGCAAGCTGATGAACAGGATATGTTCGATTTTGCTTGACAGCGTTTTTGAGCAGCAAAAGAGCGTCGAACTTGCGATGCTCTTGAAGCAGCCCGTGAAGGCCTTGAAGGATAGAGAACCGGCGCATCGTTTTTTATATCACTGGCTGTATGATACGGAAAAGGATGACAGTCCGTCGGTTGAAAGCCTGATCGAGCGGATTGGCGCTTTTTCTGCCGATATCAGAATGCCGCCTTTTTCATTGAAAGAAACTGCAGAAGCTATTCCATCTGACCGGGCAACAGTCTATTATAAGACGGAAGGCTTACAGCGAGCGGTACTCCGTTTTCTGTTATTCGTGGCGGGAACCAAGAAGAAGGAGATATTCCTTTATTCCGACCAAAATATGGATTGGATGACCTCCAATCCGATCTTTGCCGCAAAATGGTTGGCGCTGATGGTTTCATGCGTACAAAACGGTACTGTCATTAATATTATCCACAATACTGACCGCGGTCTTGATGAAATGACACAGGCGATACAGAGCTGGCTGCCGCTGTATCCTTCGGGCAGAATACGCTCGTATTATTGCACAAGGTCGTGTGATACGCGCTTTTCGACTACGTTGTTTCTCTGTCCCGGTTCTGCCTGCATTTCCGGTCACAACGCAAAAGGCAATGAAGATCGGCACGGAATCTACCGTTATGATACGGAGCCTCAGATTCTTTTGATGCAGAAACATAACTACGATGATTTGCTTTCGGATTCAGCGGAATTAGTCAAGGGATTCAGAATCAATCAGCTCGATCCATCTGCTCTATCGGTTACGG
>PITX01000212.1 GCA_017577345.1 Clostridiales bacterium | reverse complement strand
TTTCAGCACCTGCCGCACATGCGCGACCGTGCCGATGGAATATAAGTCCTTAAAATCCGGGTCATCCTGTAAAATATCCCTCTGCGTGATCAGCAAAATTCTCTGATCGCCTGCCATTGCCTTATCCAATGCGCGGACAGACTTTTCTCTGCCGACATCAAAATGCATTGTCGTCTGTGGGAACGCCGTCAGACCGCGCAGGGCAAGCACGGGCATGCGTTCGGAAATAATAATCTCGTTCATAGGGTCTCCTTTCCGCAGGACAAGTCCCGCAGTTAACAAGAAAAGGGGGCAAATGATTTGCTCCCCCCTCTCCCTGTTATCCGGCGTTCGGCCGTTTCGCTTTTGAGCGAGTGACCTTCGGCGTAACGCCGTCTAAAACACATTCGCGTGTGATCAGTACCTTTGTGATGGAAGGATCGGACGGGATCTCGTACATGATTTTCGTCATGACATCCTCCAAAACCGCGCGCAGTCCGCGTGCGCCGATCTTGCGGTCGATCGCCTTCTGCGCTATGGCATCCAATGCTTCCGACTCAAAGTCAAGCGTAACATGATCAAGCTCCAACAGTCTCCGATACTGACGGCAAAGCGCATTCTTCGGCTCGGTCAGAATACGGATCAAATCTTCCTTTTTCAGGCTGCCGAGGCTGGTGACGACAGGCATTCTGCCGACCAGCTCCGGAATGATGCCGAATTTCAGAAGATCATGGGGCTGCACCTGAGAAAACAGTGCGCCGACATCCCGCTCTTTGCGGTTTTTCAGCTCGGCACCGAAGCCGAGACTGGAGCGGTCAACGCGCTTTTCGATGATCTTATCCAGACCGTCAAATGCACCGCCGCAGATGAAAAGAATGTTGGTCGTGTCGATCTGGATGAATTCCTGCTGCGGATGCTTTCTGCCGCCCTGCGGCGGGACATTCGCAACCGTTCCCTCCAGAATCTTCAGCAGTGCCTGCTGTACGCCTTCTCCCGAAACATCACGGGTAATAGAGGTATTTTCGCTCTTACGGGCGATTTTATCCATTTCATCAATGTAGATGATGCCGCGCTCGGCAAGCTCCACATCAAAGTCAGCCGCCTGCAGCAGACGGAGCAGAATGTTCTCAACATCCTCACCGACATAGCCGGCCTCCGTCAGCGTTGTCGCATCGGCGATCGCAAACGGAACATTCAGAATTTTTGCCAATGTCTGCGCAAAGAGAGTCTTACCGCAGCCGGTCGGACCGATCAGCAGAATATTGCTCTTCTGCAGTTCAACATCGGAGATATTACCGTAGTAGATACGCTTATAGTGGTTGTACACAGCAACAGAAAGTGCAATTTTTGCATCCTCCTGTCCGATGATGTAACTATCCATGTATTCCTTGATCTCCTTCGGTGTCGGAAGGCGATCCGGTGCCTGCAGCTCGTCACGCTCTGCAGTTTCATACATATTCTCCGCGAGAAGGTTGCTGCAAAGCTCAACACATTCGTTGCAGATATATACATTCGGCCCGGACAGAATACGCTCGACCTGTCCCTGCGTCTTACCGCAGAAGGAACAGCGGATCAGTTTTTCAGCCAAAACAATCTCCCCTTAATTATCTCTGATAAATCACCTGATCGACTATGCCGTACTCCTTTGCCTCTTCGGCTGAAAGGAAGTGATCGCGCTCGCAGTCGGCGGCGACCTGCTCATACGGCTTGCCGGTGTTTTCTGCCAGGATCTCATTGAGGCGCTTCTTGATATCTAAAATGCGCTGTGCGTGGATCTGAATGTCGGTAACCTGACCCTTCGCACCGCCGGACGGCTGATGGATCATGATCTCCGCATTGGGAAGCGCGTAGCGTTTTCCCTTTGTGCCGGAGGAAAGCAGGAAGGCACCCATGGATGCCGCCATACCGACGCAAATCGTAGAAACATCACACTTGATATACTTCATTGTGTCGTAAATCGCCATGCCTGCGGTCACACTGCCGCCGGGGCTGTTGATGTAGAACTGGATATCCTTGTCGGGATCCTGCGCTTCCAGATACAGAAGCTGGGCAACGACCAGGCTCGCCGTGGTATCGTTGACCTCCTCGGATAGGAAGATGATCCGATCATTCAGCAGGCGGGAAAAAATGTCATATGACCGTTCACCGCGACTGGTTTGTTCAACAACATAAGGTACTAAGCTCATAGCAATGCTCCTTTCTCGAAACATTCTAACCGTATCGAAGGGAGATTATTCCTCTTCCTTCTTCTCCTCTACCTTGGGCGCGACAGCAACTGCGGTGTCGGCGATCAGCTTTGCAGCCTTGCGGACCTGCAGATCGCCCTGCATTCCCTTGCGGTCAAGGATCTCCTTGATCTTTTCAACATCCATTTTGTAGGATTCTGCGAGTCTTGCATACTCTGCTTCACATTCTTCATCGCTGACTTCGATCTTCTCTGCATCGACAACTGCGTCAAGCAGAACATTGGTCTTGACGGAGGAAAGTGCGCCCGGACGGAGGCTTGACTTGATGTTGTCCATCGTGCCGCCCATCATGTCGGCGTAAGCTTCCAGAGAAGCACCCTGAGAACGAAGCTCATAGTCCATGCGCTCCATCTCGCGCTCCAGCTCTTCATCCACCATACTGTCGGGGATCTCAACGGTCATGTTGGCAACCGCCTTTTCGATTGCAGCGTTCTCAAATGCACGGTCGATACCGGCCTTCTTTTCGTCAAGGAAGCACTTTTCGATATCGGCGCGAAGCTCACCCATGGTATCGAATTCGGAGACATCCTTTACCAACTCATCGTCCTTTTCGTGCACGA
>PITX01000023.1 GCA_017577345.1 Clostridiales bacterium | reverse complement strand
CGCATGAGCCGTTGCCGGAGCAGGGCGCGTCAATTGCGATCTTCAGCCGCCGTGCCGCATCCAGAAGCGTTTCTTCGGGCGAAACAGCGGCAGTTACAGGCGCATCTCCGTTATCAAATTGGAAAGACACTTGAAACATGAAGGAAACTCCTTTTTCGGAAAAGGAAAATTACTGTGCAACACCGATTTTGCAGAGAAACTGTGTAAATCCGGAGCCGTCGCTGTCTTCGACATATACGGCATCGACAAGAATGCTGCCCTTATCAAGGTGAACAAGATAGCTTGAGGTAATGGTGCGGGACTTCCCACCGGCACCGATGCCGGCATATATATTGGTACTGAGACACTCAAGCGATACCGGGGCAGCTGCATACAGATAGTCAGCCATATAGACAAACCCGTTGTGGGCGGCATCTTTGGAAACCGAGGGGTGCATATATGCCAAAAAAGCGTTCTCATCATTGTCTGCCAAAACCTGTACCACTTCGATAATCGGCAGTTTTTCTGCTTCCTCCTGAATGCCATCGACTGAGTGCTGAATGGAACAGCCTGCAAGTATAGTAATCAGCAGGGCAGCGATCAGAATCATGGAAAGCTTTTTCATGTTGTACCTCCGTATTTATATTTCCAGATAACTGTCGGAATACAGCTCGTTGTTCTTGATAATATCGCAGGATCTGACCGTCTCCATCAGCCGACGGTCGTTCGGATTGACGATCGCAGAGGTCAGACCCTGCATCATCGCCATGGCGATGAGTGCGGAGTCCATGATGGGGCGAATGGCCTTGGGCGCACCGTTGGAGCTGTTGGACAGACCGCCGGTGGAGTTCAGCCCCTCGTCGGAGAACATACGGATGGCGTTGAGGACATCCATCTGTTTCTCCTGCATCCCCTTGACGACCAAAAACAGCGGGTCAAACCACAGGTCAGACGCATCCATGCCGAGAGACAGCCCGCGCTCGAGCATCGTGTGGCAGTGGTGCATCCGCTCCTCATTGTCCTTGGCAATGCCGTCAGCAGAGCACAGGGCGATGACTATGGCGTCATTCGCGGCGGCAAGGTCGATGTTGGAGATGCGCGAGCCTGCGTCCGCAGAGTTGACGATGGGCTTGCCGTTGGTGCGGTTATAGACGCGGATACCGGCTTCGATCGCCTTGCTGTTGGTGGTATCGAGTGCCAGCGGCACATTGTTGAAATCCTCCTGCAGGAGCCTGACAGCCCAGGTCATCAGCTCGGGACCGTTTGACTCTGCAGGACCGATATTGACATCGAGATAGGTCGCGCCTGCTTTGATCTGCTGTGCAGCGCGCTCTAAAATCGGGTCGGGGTTGAAGGTCGCCATCGCCTCACGGATGACGGGACTGATGCAGTGGATGCGTTCGCCGATGATGACGAATTTCTTTGACTGCGCATTCCGGGGCTTGTAGGAAACGCCCATATCCCTGTGTACGATGTCGGGAATGACCAATTTGCCGCCCATACGCGGCGCAGCGGACTTGACCGGTGCGGCGGCGGCCTTGAGATGCTCGCCGTCCTTGAGGTACTTGACCAGCTCTACAGCCTCTTTCGTGCCGGAAATGACCTTCCACTCCGGCAGCTTCTCCTGAATTTCGCCGCGCATCACCGCGACCTTGCCGGGAATGACGAGGATGCGGCTTCTGATTTTGGACGCGATGTCCTGCCCGTCAAAAAAGGCTTTGACGGTGGAGGCGGAGAATTTTCCCGCCGCCCAGGCAGTCAGAACGGACATGCCGGAGGCATCGGTGATCAACAGGTTGACCGGTACACCCGAGCGTTCGATCTCGCCGGAGACGAGGAAATAGGTCAGCGCGAAATCGACGGTTATCAGACAGGGATCATCCGGTGTAGCGCCGTTCATCGGATAGATGCCCGGCGTGACCTTCATCGGCTTCTGCGGGTCGGTGAAGATGTTCTGGCGCAGACCGTACAGCGGCAGAGCCTGCGCATAGCACATCTGCTCCATGACGATCACAGAGCCGTATTTCAGCGTAAAGGCGGCGGCAAGTGCCGTCTGCAGGGAGAGATTGCCCCGCGCGATCCTTGCCAGATTGACGATAGAGGGATAGCCGAGGGTGCGGTCGCCGTCTTTCAGTGCGGTACGGCGGACGAGAACGGCATTGGCAAAGGTTTCCTTTGCATCTTTACCGGTGACATCGAGAATGAGATTTTTATTGCCGAGTGCTTCCAACTGCTTCACGGTGTCGTAAAGCTTGCTGAGATTTTCTCCGCGGACACCGAGCACAACGCCGTATTCCAGCGCGATCGCGTTCATCTCGGCGTAGTTTTCCGCGTTTGCACCGTTGAGAATGGGCTTGCCGTCAGCGCAGATGGCAAGTGCCCGCTTGGCACAGTCCGGATTTTCACAGTCGAGGATCAGCGTGCGTCCGGTCGCGGCGGCACTTTTGACGAGTGCCTCCCATTTTCCGGCGGCATCTGTTGTACAGTGTACCAGAACGAACTCAATATATTCGCGCTCACCAATGCGCTCATAGTCGATCTTCTGCAGGCCGGAAAGCCGCTCTTTGACGGCTGTGTCCTCCATGCTGGTGCAGACGGAAACAGCAAAGCGGTTGCGCGAAACAAAGGTCTTTTCGTGGCGGAACAGGACGGTTTCACCGCCGAGCTTCAGGTCATTTCCGACCGAAACCGTCTTCATGGGAGGCGCAGTCGCCTCGAGAAGTGCGGCGATCGCCTCGGGAGAGAAGTGCGGACAGCTGTCCAACGACGCCGCACCCTGCGCGACCTTCATACAGAACGACATACAGGTCGGACAACCGCATTCTCTGCAGTTTTTCTTCGGAGACAGCTTAAAAATATCTAAGCCCTTCAATGCCATAGCGCATGTCCTCCTTTCGTTCAGATCAGCGCGGCAAGCATGTCCGCAATGGCACTGACTGCCGCCGGATGGCGCAGGATGACCGCGTCCGAGCCGCAGGTCAGATAAGCGGCGGCAGTAGTGATCTCCATTTCAATGCCGCGCTTCTCGGCATCGCCCCAGGCAGGCATATCCGCCTCGGGCACGATCGCCTCCTTGACGCTCCATGCCTCGTCTGCCACCGGCGTGATGATCGGCATTTGGAGCAGATCGTCGCTCTGTGCCAGCGCGGCGGCACGGATGCGGTCGATGGTGGAGGCGACATATTCATAGCCGTACCCGGCGGCGGCAGAGCCGACATTCATCACAACGGACGACGGCGCAGCGCCGAGCTGGGTGATCAGCACATTGAGCTGCTTTGCCAGGTTGATATCCACGGCGGATTCCGCACCGATTTTCTGCCCGTAGCTCAGAGCGGCGGTGCAGACTGATTTGTAGTTTTCCTCACAAGCCGAGAGCAGGAGAATATTCCTGCCCTGCAGTGCCTCGGCGATCGCCGCGAAAATCTCGGCATCCTTTGCCGCGTTTTTGCAGCCCATGATGACAAGCGGCAGGTCGGTCGCTCCGGCAACGGAACGAGCAAGCGCGGCACATTCCGCGGCGGATTTGTTTTCGCCGTTGGGGTCGGCACTTTCCAAATGCAGGCAGAGGAAGGAAACGCCCGGTACGGAGGCGGCACGCTTTGCCATCTCGGCAGGACAGGTACAGCCTTGATAGAATTCGCACAGACCTGCCTGCAGATAGGCACGGATGCCTGCATCGGGAATTTCCATACCGATTTTCGGCGCATTTTGAATCGGTGCATCAAAGGAGCAGAAGGGCAGAGCATGGTTTCCGCCCAGCGTGATCGCCTTTTCGCCTGTGCCGATCGTGACGGGTATCACCGATGCGGGATACGCCTCTGTTTTTGCTGTAAAAGCCATGGTCGTGCCTCCAAACGGAAAGATAATCAGATGAGATTTGCCTCTTTTGCGATCCGGGCGACATCGTCGTACTTGTTCAGTGCGTACAGATGGAAGCCGTTGACGCCGCAGGCAAGGTATTCACCGATCAGGCGAACGGTGTATTCGATGCCCGCCTCCTTAAAGGATGCTTTCTTCGAGGAAACCTCCGTGTCAGTCGGTTCTTTGTCAAACGGGTTGGGAAAGATCCAGTATTTGGAAATTATTCTTGTCAGCTCCCGCGGCAGAGCACAGCCGTTGCGGGAGAGTGCCATGTTGATGGTGGCTGCCTGGTCGAGAATGGGCATGATGCCGACATCGACGGGCATGGTGATGCCGGCGGCGCGGATGGCGTCGAGCCAGCGGTGGAACTGATCCACATCCCAGCAAAGCTGGGTAAGGATGAGGTCTGCACCGTTATCCTGCTTTTGCTTGAGGAAGCCGATATCCGCCTCCAGCGAGGTGCAGGCAATGTGACCCTCGGGCGAGCCTGCAACGGCGACGGTGAAGCGGTCACCAAATTCCTTGCGGACGAAGCTGACAAGCTCCGTTGCGTGGTGCAGGTCACCGCCGGTCTCCGTCATGCCGAACGGCAGATCGCCGCGCAGCGCGAGCATATGGTCGATCCCGTTATCCAGATAGGTCTGCAGCTGGGCACGGATGCTGTCTTTCGTGTTGCCGATGCAGGTAAAGTGTGTGACGGGGGTACAGCAGCCGTCTGCACGGATCTTTTTCAGCACCTCCAGATTTTTGCCGACATTCGTACCGCCTGCGCCATAGGTGCAGGAAATATAGTCGGGGTGCAGCGAATACAGCTTTTCCAGCATACCGCCCTTGCCGCAGAGCTTTTCCATGCCGGCATCGGTCTTAGGCGGGAAAACTTCAAAGGAGACTGTGTTTCGTTCTTTCATGATTTCGGTGATCTTCCGCATAGCTGTATGCCTCCTGTCATCGGGTTGTTGTGGGAAAAGAAAAGCCAACACTTTACCATTATACATTTATTAATCTTTATCGTATCACAAAATGCTGCAAAATACAAGGCGAAATGGGGGAATTTGTCTTTTCGGAAAAACATACAGCATTTTTCTCTGTTGGTTGCACTTTCCGGACTTTTGTGGTATACTATTTCCGATTTTCGAAGCTCGGAGGGAATCGGCATGAAAAAGAAAAAATTCTGGCTCTGGCTGCTGTTTACCGCCGTGTGGATCGGCGTGATTTTCTGGCATTCTTCCAGACCTGCCGCGCAAAGCGATGCCGAAAGCCTCGGCCTTTTGTACTATATCCAGAAAATTTTGCCGTGGATGACGAACCGGATCCTGCGCAAGTGCGGTCACTTCGCGGAATTTGCACTGCTCGGCTTCCTGATGACGGGGATGTTTTACCGGATGCGAAACTTCCTGCTGCTCAAGCCGATCGCCTGCGGTCTGTTGATCGCCCTGTGCGATGAGACGCTTCAGCTCTTTGTCCCCGGACGCAGCGGCAATGTCAGAGATGTGTGGATCGACCTGTCCGGCGTCATTGTCGGCACGCTGATCATTTACCTGTTTTTCCGTCTGCGGAAAAAGAAATCGTAACTACATTTTGGAAAGAAGGATCAGTCATGTGTGATTCCTGCAAAAAGAAATTTTATATTACCACCCCGATCTACTATCCCTCGGACAAACTGCATATCGGTCATTCCTACTGCACCGTAGCGACCGATACGATGGCGCGGTACAAGCGTCTGCGCGGCTACGATGTCATGTTCCTGACGGGCACGGATGAGCACGGACAAAAGATCGAGACGAAGGCAAAGAATGCAGGCATCACGCCGCAGCAGTTTGTCGACAACATCGTCACGGGGGAAAAGGGCGTACTGGATCTGTGGAAGCTGATGAACATTTCCTATGACCGCTTCATCCGCACGACGGATGACTACCATGTTGCCTCCGTTCAGAAGATCTTCAAGGCAATGTACGACAAGGGCGATATTTATAAGGGAAAGTATACGGGGATGTACTGCACGCCGTGCGAATCATTCTGGACGGAGAGCCAGCTCAAGGACGGCAAATGCCCCGACTGCGGCCGCGAATGTCAGCCCGCAGAGGAGGAAGCCTATTTCTTCCGCCTTTCCAAGTACGCTGCGCCTGTCCGCAAGCTCCTGACCGAGACGGACTTCTTAGAGCCGCGCAGCCGTGTCAATGAGATGGTCAACAACTTCATCGACGCAGGTCTGGAGGATCTGTGCGTATCGCGCACCAGCTTCACCTGGGGCGTTCCTGTCGATTTCGATCCGGGTCATGTGGTCTATGTGTGGGTGGACGCGCTGTTCAACTACACCACCGCACTGGGCTTCATGAACGACAAATATGACGACTACAAGGACTACTGGCCTGCCGATGTGCATTTTGTCGGCAAGGAGATCGTTCGTTTCCATTCCATCATCTGGCCCGCCATGCTGATGAGCATGGGTATGCCGCTGCCGAAGAAGGTCTACGGTCACGGCTGGCTGCTTTTAGACGGCGGCAAGATGTCCAAGTCCAAGGGCAATGTGGTCGATCCGTATCTGCTGGCGGAGCGTTACGGCACGGATGCCCTGCGCTTCTTCCTGATGCGCACCTTCCCGTTCGGCTCAGACGGCAACTTCTCCAACGAGCTGCTGATCTCCTGCATCAATACCGATCTTGCGAATGATCTGGGCAACCTTGTTTCGCGCACCGTTGCGATGGTGCAGAAATATTTCGGCGGCAAGCTGCCTGCCGAGCAGGAAGCTGACCCTGCGCTGGACGATGCGCTGATCGCCATGGCATCCGAGCTGCACGGAAAATACGAGGAGCAGATGGAGCACTATGCGTTCCAGAATGCGCTGAGCGAGGTTTTCGCCGTCATTTCCCGCGCCAATAAATATATTGACGAGACCGCACCGTGGGTGCTTGCCAAGGATGAGAGCAAAAAGGCAAGACTTGCCCGCGTGATGTATAATCTGTTGGAGACTGTCCGCATTTGTGCCGGTCTTTTGACACCGTTCATGCCCGCGACTGCGGAGGAGATCAGAAACCGCATCGGCGCAGAGACATATGACTGGGACGACCTGTGCGTTTACGGCAAGCTGGATGCACAGACGACCGTTACCGCAGGTCCTGCCCTGTTCCCGCGCATCGACGCGGAAAAGGAGCTGGCAGAGCTGGAAGCCTTGAATGCCAAGCCGGAAGAGCCTGCGGAGGATCCCCTGCCCGAGCCTCTGCCTCCCGTCTCCTTTGACGAATTCTGCAAGGTGGAGATGACAGTCGTCAAGGTTCTGACCTGTGAGAATGTCAAAAAGTCGGAAAAGCTGCTGAAATTCACGCTCAATGACGGCACGGATACCCCACGCCAGATCCTTTCCGGTATTGCAAAATTCTACAAGCCGGAGGAGCTGATCGGCAAGACACTGGTTGCCGTGACCAACCTGCCGCCGCGTAAGATGATGGGGCAGGAGTCGTGCGGTATGCTGCTGTCCGCCGAGCGCGGCGACAAGCTGAACCTTGTCATGCTGGACGACAGCATCCCCGCCGGCGCCAGATTGGTATAATATAAAACGGAGCAGAGTTTTTTCTCTGCTCCGTATTTTCGCCCTTAATAATTTTCAGCGTGGACCTCGAAATATGCCTGCGGATGTGCACAGGTCGGGCAGATCTCCGGTGCTTTTTCGCCGACCACGATGTGACCGCAGTTGCGGCATTCCCAGACCTTCACAGTGCTCTTTGCGAAGACCTCCTGCACCTCGATATTGTGCAGCAGTGCTCTGTAACGCTCCTCGTGATGCTTCTCGATCGCCGCGACCAGACGGAATTTTGCCGCAAGCTCCGGGAAGCCCTCTTTTTCGGCAGTCACGGCAAAGCCCTCATACATGTCTGTCCACTCGTAGTTTTCGCCGTCTGCGGCAGCAGCAAGGTTTTCTGCGGTGGAGCCGATGCCGTTCAGCTCCTTGAACCACATCTTAGCGTGTTCTTTTTCGTTGTCGGCAGTCTTCAGAAACAGTGCTGAAATCTGCTCAAAGCCTTCCTTCTTCGCCTTGGATGCAAAATAGGTGTACTTGTTTCTCGCCTGGGATTCTCCGGCAAATGCTGCCTCCAGGTTTTTCTCTGTCTGTGTGCCTGCGTACTTTGTTGCCATCGTCATTTCCTCCGTTGTTTGGTTATTTTCGCGGTATCCGGAGCATATCCCGGAGCCCGTAGATTACGGTTTACAGCCAATACAGAATTATAAAGAGCAGCCCGATGCCGAGAAGGATCATCCCGGTGGTCAGCAGCCCAATCTTGCCCTTGAAACGGTACTGCGACGGATCTGCCTTGCTGACGAATATCTGCAAAGCGTCACCGACAGCATATTTTTCCTTTTTGAAGGAGGTAAACGGGCATGTCCCGTGATAGGTGCTACCGTCCACGGTATAGGTAAACGCGGGACGGTAGGTGTGCACGGTCGAGCCGCGAATGACCGTCGATTCCCGCTTGATCGCGGTGATCGCTGCGCATATTTTCATTCTGCATCCGAAGATCATGTGGATGTTCAGAACGATCAAAACGCCGCCGATCAGAGCGCAGATGATCCCAAATATCAAAAAATACAAGTCCGACATTCTGCCCTCCGATCATTCCGATACTCATCAAAACTATCATAGCAAAATTGCCGCATTTTTGCAAGATTCCTACTTTCAATTTTTGTGCCGGTTTTCGACAGACGCAATTATCTTGTGCTTCTGCGGCAGGCGGTTGCATAATTCCCCATTGTTTGCAGACAATAGAAATGCAAGAAAGAGCAGCAAAGGAGATTTGAGATATGAAAGCAACCGGAATTGTCCGCCGCATTGACGACCTCGGCCGTGTGGTCATTCCCAAGGAGATCCGCCGCACCCTGCGCATCCGCGAGGGTGACCCGTTGGAGATCTATACGGAGAAGGATGGAGAGGTCATTTTTAAGAAGTATTCGCCGATGGGCGATTTGCAGGATTTTGCGGCGCAGATCTGTGAGTCCATCGGGAAAAATACGGGACACATCGCTGCGGTATCCGACCGGGATTCCATTATTGCCGTGGCAGGTGCACCGAAGCGCGAGCTGCTGGAAAAGCGCAACTCCGCCGAGCTGGAGCAGCTCATGGAGCAGCGCAAGAGCTACCGCTACCGCGCCGGAGAAACGCGTCTGCGTCCGGCGGAAACCGTTGACCGCTATCATCTGGGCGTTGCCGCACCGATCATTGCCGAGGGCGATCTGATGGGCTGCGTGATGCTCCTGCTGAATGAGGATGACAGCGCACCGACCGAGTCGGAACAGAAGCTGGCGCAGACGGTCGCGGGCTTCCTCGGAAAGCAAATGGAGAACTGAGAAGGAGCTGTAAAAACAACAGCTCCTTTATGGAGCAGGTGAGGGGGAGTCGTTTGCATTTTTGCCGATGGCAAAATTAAGGTGGCACCGGCAGAAACGCCGGCGCCAACAGTCCACCGGACTGTTGTATTTGAATGCATTTTCTCCAAAAAGGACGGAGGGCACACAGTACCCTCCGTCCTTTTTGGAGCAGGTGAGGGGAGTCGAACCCCCCTATTCAGCTTGGGAAGCTGATGTTCTACCGATGAACTACACCTGCATGGCTCAAATTATATCACCGCAGGCGGAAAAATGCAATCCTATTTTTCCCTGCCGTTTCGACACGCAGCGCGGCGGCAGGCATTTTGTTGAAAATCGCCAAAATAAAAACGGAAAATTTATGCGACATGCAGGGGGCATATTTCCGTTTTCTACTTGAAGAAACACCTGCTGTTTATTATAATATATATTGTAAGAACTGCGCATTATTGTGCTTCTTACAAGAATATGATAGTGAGGTAAGAAAAATGAGAAAGATGATTGCATTGCTTCTTGCACTTGTTATGATCGCCTGTGTCTTTGCCGGGTGCAAAGGCGGCGAAGCGGGTCCCGACGGCGAAGGCACCAAGCTGGCGCTGGTCGTTGCCGGCAAGTTCGGTGACCGTTCCTTCTATGACTCCTCCAAGGAGGGTGCAGGCCGTCTGGCAGCCGACCTCGGCGTAGAAGTCACCTACATTGAATGCAACAACGAAAACCATGATACCCAGATGAAGAACGCAGCAGACGGTGCGGATATCGTTGTCTGTGTCGGCTGGGAATTCTATGACATTGAGACCATCGCACCGGAATATCCCGATGTCAAGTGGATCTGGATCGACAATGCCACCTCCGCTCCGGTCGCAAACATTCTGAACATCACCTATGCACAGAACGAAGGCTCCTTCCTTGCAGGCTATGCGGCAGCAGCGATTTCCGAGAGCGGTGTTGTCGGTGCGGTCGGCGGCGAGGACTGCGACACCATCAACGACTTTATCGTCGGTTATGAGCAGGGCGCAAAGTACTATTCCGATTCCATTCAGGTCGTACATAACTATACGAATTCCTATGATGATCCCGCCGCAGGTAAGGATTGCGCGATCGCTCTGAATGACGAAGGCGCGGATGTCGTCTTCCAGATCGCTTCTGCAGCAGGCGATGGCGTATTCGAGGCAGCACAGGAAAAGGGCTTCCTTGCCATTGGTGTTGACTCCGATCAGAAGTACATCAATCCGGATGTGATTGCCTGTTCCATGAAGAAGGAAGTCGGCAACTCCATCTATGATGCAGTCAAAGCATTTGAAGAGGGCGATCTCTCCCTGCTGGGCACCACCTGGGTTGCAGATATGGGCAACGGCTATGTCGGTCTCGGCTACGGCGATGACGGTGCTGTGCAGCAGATTTCCGATGAGATCAAGGCTGAAATCGAAGCACTGGCTGCCAAGATCGTCAGCGGCGAGATCGTGGTAGATACTACCAGATAACGTACGACAGTCTGCAATGGCGTGACAGGAATGTCACGCCATTCAGCGTGTCGAAAAAGCCTTTTCGACATGCTGACAGGCTGTTAAGAAAGGCTCAAAGACAAGCAGTTTGCACTCGTCGGCGTACATAGGTACGGTAGAGGGCAAACTGCGAAGTAAGTCAAAATATATATTCGTTACATTATTCAAAACCTATAGGGACAGATTGTACCCGCAGGGGGTAGGCCGCATCCGTAGCGCTCCTTCGTCGCTAACGGCTGCGCACCCACGGTTTGCTCCGCAAACCTCGCAATGACAATATTGTCAACGCCAATCTTTATTTTGACGATTTGAGGCTTTATTGACAGTCTGCAATGGCGTGACAGGAATGTCACGCCATTGCATTTGATGGG
>PITX01000211.1 GCA_017577345.1 Clostridiales bacterium | reverse complement strand
GTGCCACCGTGTCGCAGACCTGCGCGAAGTAGGAAGCAAGCGATAAAAGCTCAATATCCTTTTGCAGCTCCGGAAATATCTCCTTGCTGACAGCCTCGGTGATGACATATCTCCCCTGATATTCGGTCACGGTAAACTCCGAGAAGGTCAGAAGCTGACAGGCTGCTCTCAGCTTACTGTTGCGGCTGTTTACGCCTCTTGCCTTCATCGTGACCTTCCCGAGGTCGCGCGTCAGGACAGTCAAAAGCTTATCGCTGTCCTTATATTCAGTTGCACGCAGGACAATGCCCTCGGTCTTTTCAAACATAATTATGTACGCAGGCAGCTTTTATGCTGCCGGTCCTTGACGGTTTTTCTCCCTGAGGTAAAATAGATAGGCTTCCGGTGCGCCGGTTTCCACGAACAAGTCCCAGTAAAACGATGCATCCATAGGAAATCCCCTTTCATTTTCTGCTCATAGGGTTTCCCTGCACCTCAGATCTATCCGTGGGAAGTGTTGTCATTGATACCCGAAATTGCGGATCAAAAAGTCGCTGTCACGCCAGTTTTCCTTGACCTTGACCCAGGTCTGCAGGAAGACCTTTGTGCCCATGAAGCGTTCGCAGTCCTCTCTCGCGGCGGTGCTGATCTTTTTCAGCATCGTGCCGTTTTTACCGATGATGATTCCCTTATGACTTGCCTTTTCGCAGTAGATCGTTGCGTCAACATCGATCACGCCGTTGTCGCGCTCAGAGAATTTCGTGATCTCAACAGCCGTACCGTGCGGGATTTCGCGCTCTAAATTCCACAGGAGCTTTTCGCGGATGATCTCCGCGATCACCTGCCGCTCGGGTTGATCGGAGGTCATGTCCTCCGGGAAGAAGAACGGGCTTTCCTCGGCATATTTTGCGCATTCATCGAGCAGTGCCTTCACGCCGTCGTTGAACTTTGCGGAAATCGGCATAACGGCGGCAAAATCAAAGTGCTCGGAATAGGTCGCAATCACGCTCAGAAGCTGTTCTTTGTCCTGCACCGTGTCGATCTTATTGATGACCAAAATCGCAGGTGCGCCGCTTGCTTTGATCTGTTCGAGCAGAGCTTCCTCCTGCGGACCGATATTTGCGATCGGCTCCACGATCAGCATGATCAGATCGACATCCGCAACGGATTCGCGCACGACATCGACCATATAATCTCCCAGCTTGGTGCGGGGCTTATGAAAGCCCGGTGTATCAATAAAAACAAGCTGTGTGTCGCCCTTTGTCAGAACACCGCAGATGCGGTTTCTTGTTGTCTGCGGCTTATTGGAAACGATCGCGATCTTCTCCCCGACCAAATGATTGATCAGGGTGGACTTGCCGACATTCGGTCTGCCGGCAATTGTGATCATTACGGATTTTGTACTCATTTTATATCTCCCTTATGCGCGTGTAATACCGATCTCGGCGGCAATGATCTCTTCCCTTGTCCGCATCTGGCGTTTCATTTCTCCCTCGTCCATATGATCGTAGCCCAGAAGATGCAGGACGCTGTGAATGGTCAGATAGCCGACCTCGCGCTTAAGCGTGTTGCCGAAACGCTTTGCCTGATCTTTGGCGCGTTCCAGAGAGATCGCCATATCGCCGAGCGGAAGTAGACCCGTCTGCGGGTCAATGAGCGCATGTACATCATCCGGGAAATTGCCCGGCTCAAATTGGAACATTGGAAAAGACAGCACATCCGTTGCGCTGTCGACCTCACGCGTTGCCTTGTTGATAACATGGATACCCTCATCATCCGTGACAAGGACATTGATCTCGCAGGGCACGGAGATGCCCTCTGCATTCAATGCCGCGGAAATACAGCGGTAAAGATGAATGGTCAGCGCAGGATTTTTGTCTCTTTTATTTGCATATCGAACAAGAATACGGTGCTTCATAGACTTACTTCTTTCTGTATACTTTCTTTTGTGCGGGAAGCTGTTTTTTCTCGCCGCCTTCGTAGGCGGCAATGATTTTCTGCACCAGTGCATGGCGCACGACATCGCTTGCAGTCAGTCGACAGATAGCAATATCGGGAATGTTCTCCAAAATCCGCACGGCATCCTTCAAGCCGCTCGTTTTATCTGTCGGCAGGTCGATCTGCGTAATATCGCCGGTAATGACGATTTTCGAGCCGAAGCCGAGTCGCGTGAGAAACATTTTCATCTGCTCTCTGGTGGTATTCTGCGCCTCATCGAGAATAATAAAGCTGTCATCGAGCGTTCTGCCGCGCATATAGGCAAGCGGTGCGACCTCAATATTGCCGCGCTCTAAATACTTCTGATAGGTTTCCGCGCCAAGCATATCATACAATGCGTCATACAGTGGGCGCAGATACGGGTCGACTTTATTCTGCAGGTCACCCGGTAAAAATCCGAGTCGTTCCCCTGCTTCCACTGCGGGTCGGGTCAGAATGATGCGGTTGACGGTCTTTTCGCGGAAAGCAGCAACTGCGGCGGCAACGGCAAGATAGGTTTTACCCGTACCGGCAGGTCCGACGCCGATGGTGATGGTATTTTTCAGGATTGCCTTCATATACCGCTGCTGACCGATCGTCTTTGCCTTGATCGGCTTGCCCTTTGCGGTGATGCAGACGACATCCTTTGCCATTTCATTGATTTTGTCGTCGTTTCCGGAGGAAACGAGGTCGATCAGATATCGCACCTTCTGCTCGTCGATCGGCTCGCCTTTTGCGGCAAGCGTCAGAAGTCCTTCGATCGCACGTGCGCCCTTATCGACCTCTTCCTCGCCGCCGGTCACCTTCAGCTCCGTGCCGCGGTTTGTTATTTTCACATGGTAGGTT
>PITX01000210.1 GCA_017577345.1 Clostridiales bacterium | reverse complement strand
AGCTTGGGCCCATCATTCTGAAGGCACGGATCTTGCCGGACAATGTGCTGGATCTCGTTATCAAGGATCGCGGACGCGGCATCGAAAACATTGAACAGGCGCGCACGCCGATGTTCACGACCGGCGGCGATGACCGCTCCGGCATGGGCATTACGATCATGGAGAGCTTCATGACCGAATTTCATCTGTCCTCCACGCCGGGAAAAGGCACGACCCTACATATGAAACGAAAGATCGTTCGCCGTGGAGGGAAAAAGTGACCGCTCCGCAGGAGGAGCTGCTGCGGCGTGCCCAAAACGGTGACCGCGAGGCGGCAGAGGCACTGGTCGTCAGCAATTCCGGACTGATCTGGTCGATCGCAAGAAGGTATTTCGGGCGCGGCGTTGAGCCGGACGATCTGTATCAGCTGGGCTGTCTGGGCTTTCTCAAGGCGGTGGAGGGCTTTGACCTGGACTACGGCACACAGTTTTCGACTTATGCCGTCCCCAAAATAGCCGGCGAGATCCGCCGTTTTCTGCGCGATGACGGTACCGTCAAGGTCAGCCGCAGTCTCAAGGAGCGATCTGCCATGATCCGGGCGGCAAGAGAACGGATGACCAACGCGCTCGGACAGGAGCCGACCCTGCAGCAGCTCAGTGAAGAGACCGGCTTACTGCCGGAGGATATCGCAACAGCCGAAACCGCGACCGGCTCGGCAGAATCCATTCAGAAGCGAAACGGCGAGGACGGTTTCGCGCTGGAGGATATTCTGACCGACGGAGGAATGGAGGATAGCATCGTGGAGCGGATCGCACTGAAGGAGGCAATTTCCTGTCTGAGCGAACGGGAGCAAATGGTGATCAGACTGCGGTATTTTCACGGCCTGACGCAGGACAAGACTTCCAAAATTCTCGGTGTTTCGCAGGTACAGATCTCGCGGATCGAGAAAAAAGCTTTGAGCGTTTTGCGAAACTACATCTGAATAAATTATTTCTGTTTATGACTTGACAAGAGCCGACTTTTGCTGTAGAATGAAACCCGCAAATCGCAGATTATGCTACTGTGGCTCAGCTGGTAGAGCAGCTGATTCGTAATCAGCAGGTCGCCGGTTCGAGTCCGGCCAGTAGCTCCAAAAAAGGAGAGGCAAAGCCTCTCCTTTTTTGGTGCTAACGGTCGTTTGACGAGAAGCATGGTTCGAAAACGAGTATTTCTCACAACGAAGTTGTGACTTGCCGAAGGCAATGCCTGCGGAACGCAGGGAAATGCAAAGTTTCACGGAGGCGGCTTTGCCGCCGCAGTATTCCGGCCACTGAATAAAAAGGCACCGCATTTTTCACGCGGTGCCTTTTGCTTTATCGCTTACTGCCCGTTATTCTGCTCCGGGTTGTAGTTCACCGGAGGCTGTGGCGGGATCATCGGAGGCTGCTGCGGATAGGTCGCAGACCGCTTTGCCGCCTTCTTTCTGCTCTTGCGAATGCAGAGGACGATGATAACAAGAATCACGCCGGTAATGACCGCAATGACAAGCAGATACGGGATGGCGATAATCAGGAAGCTGAAGAAGCTCTTGATGCCTTCCCATACATCGGCGAGGCTTTCGATAAAGCCGTCGCCGATCTTTTCCCAGAAGCCCTTTTCCTCCGTCGGAGTCAGCACCTTGACCTCGCTGACAGACAGCGTGACCGTGGCGTAGTCTACGAGATTATCAAAGGTGCGGAGCTGGGATTCCATATACTCCAGCTCATAACGCACATCCGTCAGACGGGATTCAATTTCCAAAATATCTGTCAGATTGTCCGCTTCCTCCAGCAGGGCGATCAGACGCTCCTGCTCCGTGTGCAGTGCCGTTGCATGGCTTTCCATGTCTACATAGGTAAGGGTAATATCCTCGGTATTTTCCGAGCGCTGCACCACATTGGAGATACCCGAAACCGCGCTGACAAATTCATTCAGGCGATCTGCGGGAACGCGGACGGTCATTGTGGCATAGCGGCTGTCCGAGGAGTAACGGGTATCTGCGCTCAGGCTTTCCACATAGCCGCCGCACACCGTGAGGCGCTCGGAAATGCCGCTCAGAAGGACATCGTATTCCTCTGTTTCGACGCTGAGGCTGACAGTGCGGATGAGCTTGCGGTTGGCAGATACGCTCGGAGTGCCGTCTACAGTCGGCATCGCAAGGCTGCAGCCGGCCATTTCTTTTTCCGGATAGCCGTATTCTGCAGGTGCTTCAGTTACATAATCATAAGCATATTTCGGATCTACAGACGCATCCTGTGATGCACCGCAGCCAACGAGTGCCGTCACAAGAAGCATAATGCCAAGGACAAGTGCAATGATCTTTTTCATTTTGTTTCCTCCATTCATTTCATTGGGTTCTGTCTGTTTGACGCATGGGAAAGAAAAAAGTTCCTTAAATATGATTAGCTGAAAAAATAGTGCTCTCGGCGGCGCTCATCCGCGCCGCATTTTATCTTTCGAGTCCTGATGTCCCAAAAAACGGAGGGGCATTTGCCTCTCCGTTTTTTGGCACGCCAGAAGGGACTCGTTTGCATCTGTGCTTCGCATAGATTAATGTTCGCCTCGGTCGAGCCCTCGGCGGCGGCGCTCATCCGCGCCGCATTTTATCTTTCGAGTCCTGATGTCCCAAAAAACGGAGGGGCATTTGCCTCTCCGTTTTTTGGCACGCCAGAAGGGACTCGAACCCCCAACCGTCAGAACCGGAATCTGATGCTCTATCCATTGAGCCACTGGCGCCTGTGCACAAAGGGATTATAGCAAATCCGCCCTGAAATGTACAGATTTTTTTCGCTCATCCTTTCCGCCTGATCCGCGCAATCACGACATAATTCTGCAGT
>PITX01000209.1 GCA_017577345.1 Clostridiales bacterium | reverse complement strand
ATGCAGATCAGATGCAGACGAGCTGGTGGTATCGGCTGGTCGCAAAGCTGATCGGTTCTTCGGAGATGTCCTCTGTGCTTCTGTTCCTGACGATTCTGATGGCAGTGGTATATATCGTGAAAAATGCCTTTATTCTGTTTTTGCTGACACTGCGCATCAACTTTATCGGCAAGAACAAGGTTCGTATGGGTGCACGGATGATCACCTGCTATATGCATAAGCCCTATACCTTCCACCTGCAGCGCAACACATCTGAGATCATCCGTAATATCAACGGCGATGTCGGCGGCGCATTTTCCGTCATTTCCAGCATTTTTGCTCTGATTTCCGATGCACTGATCGTGATTTCCCTGACGGGTTATCTGTTCGCCGTTGATTTCCAGCTGACCATCGGTGTCATGATCGCGCTTGCAATTTGCTCGGCGGTATATTTCCTTATTGTCCGCAAAAAAATCCGTACCACCGGTCAGGAAACCAGAAAAGTGACTGCGAAGATGTACAAGGCGATTCAGCAGTCCATGGGCGGCATTAAGGAAGTTAAGATCATGGGCAGAGAGAAGTTCTTTGCCGATGTATATAACCGCTCGGGCATCGAGTCTGTGGAGCTGAGCAAGCGCTATCAGATCATCAGCGCGATTCCCGGAAGGTTGATTGAAACCCTTTGCATGGTCGCAATTCTGACGATCGTCGGTATCAAAATAGTGAGCGGCGAGGATCTTGCAGAGGTTGTTCCCAACCTGTCTGCCTTTGCAATTGCGGCGATCCGTCTGATGCCGCGTGCCAACAGCGTGAACGGCAATATCAATTCCATTACCTTCAACAAGCCCTCCTTGGAAGCTCTGTATGATGACCTGACGGAGTCTGACCGGGAAGAGACCGAACACCGGAAGGAAATCGAGGAAAAGAAGAAGCAGAACCGAAGGGTCACCATCGGCGAAGAACGGAATATTTTTGCCAAAAACATTACATATACCTATCCGAATAAGACCGAACCGGTGCTGAAGGATGTTAATGTGACGGTGAAAGCAGGGGAGTCTGTCGGTATTGTCGGTGTGACCGGTGCGGGCAAGACGACACTTGTTGATATTATTCTCGGTCTGCTGAAGCCGCAGCAGGGTACCGTTTGCTACGGTGCACTGGATATCCATGAGGACTATGCGCAATGGCAGAAGCACATCGGTTACATCCCGCAGTTTATCTATCTTGTGGATGATACGATCCGCAATAATGTCGCCCTCGGCGTGGAAGAGGATCAGATCGATGAGGATGCGGTCTGGAGAGCACTGGAAAATGCACAGCTTGCCGATTTCGTCAGGTCGTTGGATGATGGGCTGGATACTATCATCGGTGAACGCGGCGTCCGCATTTCCGGCGGTCAGCGGCAGCGCATCGGCATCGCCCGCGCCTTGTATTACGATCCGGAGATCCTGTTCTTCGATGAAGCGACCTCTTCTCTGGATAATGAGACGGAAAAGGCTGTGATGAAATCCATCAACGAGCTTGGCGCGCAGAAGACCATGATCATCGTTGCCCACCGCCTGACTACGCTGGATGGATGTGACCGCATTTATAAGGTTGAAGAAGGCGGCGTGACGGAGACGACTATCACCGTCTGAAATCACTACGGATGTGAAAAAAACGGAGGTATTTGCCTCCGTTTTTATTTTTGAACGCAAGATTTCTTTATCAAGCGAAAGAATGTGTTGAAAATTTGTGAGATTTCAGAAAAATTTCCAAAAATTATTCGGCAAAATCTGCAAAAATCATTGACACTTTTCGTTAATTCTGCTATAATTCTAAATCGCGTGAGCATAGATATCTGGCACGCCGGGGGTGTATTTACCGTGCTTGACGAACTGAAGACTGCGAATAAAGTGGTCGGCATCAAGCAGCTTCGCAAGGCAATCGTTGCCGGCAAGGTCAAGAAGGTTTTTCTTGCAGCCGATGCCGATCCCTTGCTGACGGATCCGCTGGCAGAGCAATGCAGGGAACTGGCAATCACTGTCATCACCGTTCCGACCATGCACCAGCTTGGCGCAGCGTGTGATATTTCCGTAGATGCGGCAGCGGCCGCAATTCTCTGATTTTGTATCCAACGGAATATTTTAGGATATTCCGGGATAATATAAACGCTGAAACAGCGTAATCTTGAAGAAAGGAGAACAACATGCCTACTTTTAATCAGTTGGTCAGAAAAGGAAGAGAGCAGAGCACTTACAAGTCCACGGCTCCTGCACTGCAGAAGGGTCTGAACACCATTAAGAACCGCGCTACCGATCTCGCATCTCCTCAGAAGAGAGGCGTCTGCACCGCCGTGCGTACGTCCACGCCGAAGAAGCCGAACTCCGCTCTCCGTAAGATCGCCCGTGTCCGTCTGACCAACGGTTACGAAGTCACCGCCTACATTCCCGGTATCGGTCATAACCTGCAGGAGCACTCTGTCGTTATGATCCGCGGCGGCCGTGTGAAGGACCTTCCTGGCGTCCGTTACCACATCATCCGCGGCACTCTCGACGCTCAGGGCGTCAACGGTCGTATGCAGGCGCGCTCCAAGTACGGCGCGAAGAAGCCCAAGGCTGCGAAGAAGAAGTAATTTTCCGACGGCAGCAAAACTGCCCTGTCGCTGATATATCAGCCTCGGGGCGCAACGGACACGTTTCCCGTGTTCGAGTACCTGTGATTCCATTTTTTAATGAAGGAGGGAAGCAACGTGCCCAGAAGAGGTAATGTTCCCAAAAGAGAAATCTTGCCGGATCCCGTTTATAACAGCGTGCTGGTGACCAAGCTCGTCAACGGCGTTATGCTCGACGGCAAGAAGGGTGTTGCTCAGAAGGTCGTTTAC
>PITX01000208.1 GCA_017577345.1 Clostridiales bacterium | reverse complement strand
GTGTATCACGACAGATCACAGCGTCGTCCAAATGATGGTGCAGCGCGGTGAGCTGACACCGGAGCAGGCGAAAAACCATCCCAGTAAGAATTTGATTACCCGAGCTGTCGGAACGGGTGCACAGGTCGAGGCAGATGTGTTCCGCGTCAGGGCAGGAAAGGGAGACTGCATCCTGCTTTGCACGGATGGTTTGTCCAACCTGATGGCTGATCAGGAAATACTGTTTGAGGTCGTCCACGGCGCGAAAAAGGACGATTGCTGTCAGCGGCTTCTGGAGATCGCGAAGGATCGCGGCGCACCGGATAATGTCACTTCGGTGCTCATCAGCCTGACATGAGAAAAGAAAGAAATATCTCGGCACCCGTTCGCCGAGCAAAACGGGCCGCAAATGCGGAGTAGGGAGTTGCCATGGATAACTATATCGGAAGATTGCTGGACAATCGTTACGAAATCATAGAAGTGATCGGCACAGGCGGTATGGCTGTTGTCTATCGGGCGTTGGATCATCGCTTGAACCGTGCCGTTGCCGTGAAAATATTAAAGGACGAATTCTCAAGGAATGAGGAGTTCCGCCGCAGATTTCACGCGGAATCGCAGGCGGTCGCCATGCTGTCGCATCCGAATATCGTCAGCGTGTACGATGTTTCCCATTCGGAGAGCGCGGATTATATCGTCATGGAGCTGATCGAGGGCATTTCGCTCAGGCAGTACCTGGAAAAAAAGGGAGGCCTCAACTGGCGCGAAACGCTGCATTTCTCCATGCAGATCGCCAAAGCACTTGAGCACGCACACAGCCGCGGTATCGTTCACCGCGATATTAAGCCGCACAATATCATGATTTTGAAGGACGGCAGCATCAAGGTCGCCGACTTCGGCATTGCGCGTGTCGGCTCTGCGAAGAATACGCTGACCCGCGAGGCGCTCGGCTCTGTGCATTATATCTCGCCGGAGCAGGCAAAGGGCGCCCGTGTGGACAACCGGTCTGATCTTTATTCTTTGGGCGTTGTGATGTATGAGATGCTCACGGGACGCACACCGTATGACGGAGAAACGCCGGTTTCGGTTGCCATTCAGCATATCAACGGAGGTGCACGCCGTCCGAGTGAGCTTGCCGCAGGTGTGCCGCTCGGTCTGGAGTACATCACCATGCGCGCCATGAATTCCAATCTGGAGAAGCGCTATACCTCTGCCACAGAAATACTTCGCGATATGGAGGAATTCCGCAAAAATCCGTCTTTGACCTTCATGTCCTCCATTGACGGGGCAACGGCGGTCGTGCCGAGAACACCTGCCGCTGTCCGCAACGGCATGACCCGCTCCGAAGCGGAGCGTTATGCGGCGGCGAGAGCGGCAAAGTCAGCTGACTGCCAGACGTCGGAGGAACGCCGTGCTGAGCGCGTCCGCAGAGAGGCTGAAAAGGCAGCGGAAAAGAAGAAAAAGACGATGATCATTGCCATTCTTTCCGGCGCGGCAATTATTGTGCTCGCCATCCTGCTTGCTGTACTTCTGCCCGGCGGCTCCGGAAACTCCGGCGAGGATGAAACGCTTGCCTCCGAAGAGGTCGGCGAGGTTCGAGTGGATAATTTTGTAGGTATGCCGCTTGACAGCATCGACCCGGATGACTATCCCGATTTGAAAATTGACCTCAGAAATGTCAAAGAAGAATTCAGTGATGACTTTGAGGAAGGTTATATCATGGATCAGTCGCCGCGTGCCGGCGACATGGTCAAAAAGGGTCGTAAGGTGACCCTTACCGTCAGCAAGGGCAAGGAAGAAATCAAAATGCCTGACTTGGTTGATATGCCGGAGTCTGCGGCAATGAGCGCCTTGCAGGACTTAAATCTCGGTCTGAAAATCACGATGAAGGACGAGAGCAGCAAGGACATCCGTCAGGGCAGTATCGTCCGCACAGAGCCGAAGGCGGAAGAAAAGCTGGAAAAGGGACAGGAGATCATCCTCTATGTCAGCCTCGGTGAGAATAAGATGCCGAGCTTAAAGGGCGATACAGAAGCCAATGCGCGTGCAAGACTGAACGCGCTGAATATCGGTGTGCACATCGAGGTGCTCTATGACACCAACGATGAGTACGATAAGGACAGAGTCTACCGTACTGCGCCGGAAGCAGGCGAGCAGATTGAGCCGGGCGAACAGATCTTCCTCTATGTCAGCAAGGGAAGCGGCAAGGTCAAGGTGCCGAGTGTGCTCAATCAGAGCAGAGACTATGCGGAAAAGCTTCTGAGAGATTCAAAGCTGGAGGTCATCATCAACGAGGCTTATGATGATGAGGTACCGCAGGGCTATGTCATCAGCCAAAGTGAGGTGCCGGGCACGGAGGTGAAGGAAGGCAGTCAGATCGTGATCGACATTTCCAAGGGTCAGGATCCAAGCAAGACCGAGCCGCCGACGACACCGCCAACGGAGGAGACTGAGCCGACGACAACCACGGAAGAGCCATAACGCATGAATCAGAACGGAAAGATCGTAAAAGCACTCAGCGGCTTTTATTATGTGCTGACAACGGACGGACAGCGGATCGAATGCCGCGCAAGAGGCATTTTTCGCAAGGAGCATATCACGCCGCTGGTCGGTGACGAGGTGACAATCTCGTTGGAACGCGGCAAGGGCATGGTAGAAACGGTATTGCCGCGCCGCAACAGCTTTGTTCGACCGGCGGCGAACCTGACTTCTATACACATCTACCAACCCCCGACACCGTACTTGATCTCCTATACCGTCTTCTGCTTGAAAAAACAAATACACCTCACCCACATCGGCTGCGGCCAAATCCATCTTTATCACTTGGGACACCAGGCTCTCCTACACGTCTGTGGTCCACCTCTCCGTG
>PITX01000207.1 GCA_017577345.1 Clostridiales bacterium | reverse complement strand
GACCTGCATACTGCCATCGCTGCTTCGTCGGGAAAATATAAAAAAGCTGCTTCATCAGCTTCATTTCGATTTTCTCCTTTCACACGCCTTTCTAATACCCTATCATATCAGAATGAAAAAGTAAAGAGGTCGCTCTTGTAAAACGCGATGAAATAGATTATAATAAAGCAGAAAAATCAGGGAGGAGTGCCGTTATGCTCGCATTGTGTATCATTCTCGCAATCCTTGCGCTGATCGCGCTGCTGCTGGTGCTCCCGCTGCGAATTTATTTGAAGTATACCGCCGAGCAGGGCTTTGCGTACCGTGTAAAATACCTGTTTCTGACACTTGCGGACAGCGCCGCAGTGAAAAAGCCGAAGAAAGCGAAAAAGCCCTCCGCGCAAAAAAGACCCGCTGCAAATAAGAAAAAAAGTGACAGCCGTGCCGTGGAAAAGCTGTTGAATTTTCTCGGTCTGGAGGACATCAGCAGCAAGATCAACATAAAACGCGCCCTGAATGAAAAGGGTCTGATCGAAACCGTCCGAGATGTTTCTGCCGCCGTCAGGGAATTGCTCTCGCAGATCGGCGGGCTTGTCAGAAAAAGCGTTTTCAAGCATTTTGATCTGAAAATCGCCGTTGGTGACAGCGATGCCGCCGATGCCGCTTTCCATTACGGCACCGTCTGCGCGGCAGTCTATCCCCTTCTCACGCTGCTCGACGGTACAGTTAAATTCGAAAAGCGTACCGTTGACATTCAGTGTGATTTTTCACAGGAGCAGATCACCGCCGCTTTTGACGGACAGCTCAACTACCGTCCGCTTCATTTCGTTCACTTCCTGTTCGGACTGATTTGGCGTTATATCAAGCAGAACACGCAGAAGAGAGGAACCTTAAATGAGTGAGCTTCTGAAAATCTTCGAATTTTCCGCACAGCAGGCACATGCGCTGTCTGCTTCCCAGTCTGTCACCGATGCGCCCATTTTGATCGGTGATGTCACAGTCATTCCCGTTTCCAAGCTTTCCTGCGGCTTTGCAGGCGGCGGCTCCGATCTTGTCAAAAGCCCGAACGGTATTGCAGCCGGTGCAGGCGTAAAGGTCACGAAAACACCGCTTTCCTTCCTTGCCGTCAGCGGCAGTGAGATGCAGGTGCTTCATATCTCCGCAGAGGATGCAAATAAAAAGAGCCTGGTGGAAAGCCTTACCCCGCTGGTCGCGCAGTTTAAGGACAAGCTTGCCGCGAAAAAGGCAGAAAAAAGCGATGCCGCCAAATAAGCGGCACCGCTGAAATATTCGTTACAGTCCGAGACCCTTCTGCAGATTGACAACGAAGTCCTGCACATTGGTCACGATGCCGCGTGCGGAAAGGCTGCCGCGGTCAGCCAGCTTATTGACGACGAACTCCGACACATCCACGCAGTAAAAATAGATCTGCCGCACCGTGCCGTCCGGCATGACGCGATAGGATGGGGTCATGTTACCCGTTGCAATAGTGTGGAGCATCGTCGCCATGGAGATCACCGTGGTCGCGCCGCGGATCTCATTGCGCATGGCATCCTGTGCGGCATAGACATTGCCGTAGACCGGAGGCAGCGGACCGTCATCACGGATGGAGCCGCCGAGTACATACGGTACGCCGCACTTTTCGCAGCTGTAGATGATGCCGTTGTCGATATGCTCTTCCTCGATGAATTTCTTGATACTGCCGTGATATTTCACGCGGTTGATCAGATCCAGGTGATTATAGTGACCGTTCGGCATGGACTGCTGTGTATAGATGTCCTGTCCGAGTGCGGTTTTCAGGTACGCACCCTCTAAATCGTGCGTTGCAAGTGCATTGCCCGCCAGAATTGCGTGGACATAGCCGTTTTCGATCAGCTTCGACATGGCGCGTCTTGCATCGGCATCAAAGGCGAAGGCAGGTCCCATGACCCAGACGATTTTTCCGTGGTCGCGCTCATACTTGAGAAGCTCGTAGATTTCGTCATAGTCGCGGGAGAATGCGGTTTCTCTCGAACGATTCTGACGGAATGCAAATACATCCTTTTCCGCAGATTGCTCTGCAAAACCGTTTGCATGGACATAGATACCGTCCCCGCACTTTTCCGTGCGGCCGGTCACTACGAGATCGCCCTTTTTGAGCAGGCGGAATTCACGGACGATGATTTTGCCGTTTTCAAAGACCGCAACGCAGTCCATGCGGCTTTCCTCCGCAAGCAGCCACTGACCGTCTACCTTAAAGTATTCCGGGAAGATGCTCATGGCATGGTAGGTCATCGGCGCAACACCGTCCATGGGTGCAGGCTCCAGAACCACATTGGGCGCATTACGGAATTTATCCTCCGAAAAATCGGGCGCAGTGTATTTTCTCAGTTCAAACATATGCGCTGCCTCCTTTGTTATTGACGAATCCATTATAACCCATTCTTTCCTCACTTTCAATAGAAAGGAATTCAAAAACATGGTTTATTGCATTTTCGGTGAAAGCTGTACCGGCAAATCGACCCTTGCAGAAAAAATCAGCAAAAAGAACGGTGCTGTCGTATATACCGGCAGAGATTATCTGCGGCTTGCCAAAAACGAAGACAGCGCAAAAGCTGCCTTCCGCGCACTTCTTTCTGCGCCGGATGCCGCCATCGTCTTTGTTAGCACGGAAAAAGAGCAGCTTTCCCTGCTTCCGGATAACGCAGTAAAAATTCTGATGACTGCTGATCTGGAGCTCATCAAGGAACGCTTTGCTCAGCGTACGGGCGGCAGGCTTCCGCCTCCCGTGGAAAAAATGCTGGAAGCCAAGCACGGCAGTTTTGACGCTCTGCCGCATGATTACCATGTCCATAACGGTGTCTGGAACGCACTGTAGTTGCCGTAAGAGCGGCCGCA
>PITX01000206.1 GCA_017577345.1 Clostridiales bacterium | reverse complement strand
GCGCCGGCAGCCATGCGGAAGCATCCTGAAGCAGAAGTGCCGCAATGTAGAAAAAATGACCAAGTCCGAACAGAAGCGTTCCGAGCGCAAAAAACAAATCATGCCGTTTAGAGAAAAGAAACCGGAAATCAAGCACAACATCGCCCGCAAAGCCGAGCAGCAGTCCTGCAAAAATCAGTCTGCCGAGAAGCGGCTGTCCGCAGTGCGGCAGTGCGATCGCCCCGATCAGCAGGAAGCATAAAGACGCGCTTGTTTTCAGAAAGATCCCTCTGCGCGGCAGATTACATCTTAATGCTTTCAAATAAAAATAATCCAAAATCTGCGCCATACACACAAGCACGGCGGCAAGAGGCAAAAACAGGTTTTCCACGGTTGTCGCTCCTTTGCAGGAAACTTCTCACTCATATTATATCTTTCTTCCCGCAAATACACAAGCCCTTGAGAATGAAAATGCACCGTAAACCTGCGGTGCATCTTCATTAACGGTAAGGACAGATTGCACGCGCAAGAGGTACGCAGCATCCGTAAGGCGGAGAAAAGTGAATTTTTGCATTCTAATCAATCTCGGCAAGCCGTTCGTTGAGCTTGCTGTAGATGCGCCGGACAAACCACGGCTCCGTGGAGGCTTTCAATGCTTCCTCCGGCGAAAACCACGCAACACCGCTGTTTTCATCCTCGCAGATTTGCAGCGGCTCCGTATCGTCTGCCTCCAAAAGATAGGTCACATTCAGATGCAGGTGGCTCGACACATACGCGCCGCGCTTCTCGTGCCCGTCCACGGTCAGACATTCCACGGACGCGATTTCCCCGCTGATCGGGCGAACACTTGCCAGTCCCGTCTCCTCGCGGCATTCTTTCATTGCGACCTGTAGCAGGTCATGTTCTCCGTCGGCATGACCGCCGCACCATGACCAGGAATCATAGATCTTGTGATAGGCCATTAAAACCTTTGTTCTGTCCGGATTTGTTACCCACGCAGATGCCGTAAAATGCCCGACCTTGTTACTGCGCAGAAAAGCATCATCATTATTGTCAAGGTAATCCAGCATCAGTGCCTTGTCCTGTGCTTCCTGTTCATTTCTCGGCTGATAAGCCAAAATTTCTTCCCTGATCGGCATAGAAACACCTCCTGCATGATATTTGTTCCCATTATAGTCCAAAACCTCTGAAATCTCAATGCTTTTTATCATTTTTTCTTGACATCAGGCAAATTTTGGAATATGATATTGAGCAGCCAAAATTTTTAGGAGGACGCATCTCTATGGCAAAAACCTTAAAGGATATTCTGAAGCTCTGCGAAGAAAAGCAAATTCGCATTGTTGATTTCAAAATGACGGACATTGACGGCAGATGGCGTCATCTGAGCATTCCCGTTGAGCGTCTCAATGAGGACACCATGACCTATGGCATCGGCTTTGACGGCTCCAACTACGGCTATGCGCCCGTAGAAAGCAGCGACATGGTCTTTGTTCCCGATCTGGATTCCGCCGTTGTGGATAACTTTGCAAGGATCCCCACCCTCTCCATGATCGGAGATGTCATGGTGATCGACCGTCCGGCTAACCGTCCGTTCGATCAGTACCCGAGAAATGTTGCAAAGCGTGCCACGCAGTACATGCAGGAAAAGGGCATCGCCGACAAGATGATCGTCGGTCCGGAGTATGAATTCTATGTCTTTGACGGCGTGAATTTTGACACCCAGCCCGAAAACACCGGTTATTGCATCAACGCAAGACAGGCCGAGTGGAACGGTGCCGAGGATGACAACAATAACGGCTATATCGTGCAGCATAAGGCCGGCTATCATGCCTGCCTGCCGATGGATGTCAACAACGACCTGCGCAGCAAGATCTGCCTGATGATGGAGGATTGGGGCGTTAAGGTCAAGTATCATCACCATGAGGTCGGCGGCTGCGGTCAGCTCGAGGTCGAAGTCGAGCTCGGCGAAATGGTCGATCTGGCTGACGGCACGATGATCGCAAAGTACATCATCAAGAATGCCGCTGCCGAGGAAGGCAGAACGGCAACCTTTATGCCGAAGCCCGTTGCAGGCGAAGCAGGCAGCGGTATGCATGTTCACATGCAGCTGTTCAAGGACGACAAGCCCCTTTTCTATGACGAGAAGGGCTATGCCCAGCTCAGTGAGACTGCCATGCACTTCATCGGCGGTCTGCTGACGCACGCGGCTTCCCTCTGTGCGATCACCAACCCGTCCACCAACTCCTACAAGCGTCTGATCCCCGGCTACGAAGCACCTGTCACGATCGGTTATGCCATGGCAAACCGCAGTGCCGTTATCCGTATCCCCGCTTACGCCAAGGCTCCGAAGAATAAGCGTTTCGAGCTGCGTAATCCTGACGCGACCTGCAATCCGTATTATGCCTTTGCCGCGATCCTGATGGCAGGTCTGGACGGCATAGAAAACAAGATCGATCCGCACGCAAAGGGCTGGGGTCCGTACGACTGCAACCTGTTCGATCTTCCCGATGAGGAGAAGGCAAAGCTCGGCGGTCTGCCCAAGACGCTCGATGAAGCACTGGACGCGCTGGAGAAAGATCATGACTACCTGACCAAGGGCGGCGTATTCCCGGAGCGTCTGATCGAATTGATGATCGAGAAGCACCGCAAGGAAGCCGAGAAAGTTTCGCGCATCCCGCATCCGGCAGAATTTGCCATGTACTACGATCTGTAATGCAAAACCGGCTGCTGCTGCAGCCGGTCAGACTGTCAAAAAAGTCCGTAACCGTCAAAATCAGAGTGAGCGGCTATCGGTGTCATTGCGAGGTTTGCGGAGCAAACCGTGGCAATCTGTCCCTTGCAGCTTTTGAGCGTTTCCGATATACGGTAAAAATCTGAAA
>PITX01000205.1 GCA_017577345.1 Clostridiales bacterium | reverse complement strand
AAATAAAAACGGTCGGGATGCACAATATGGTGCCGCAGGACATTTCCTTGACAAAGGCAGGGGAGGTAATATCCCATGCGGTATAGCCGCGGGCATAGTGCGTGGCACGCAGACCGCCCGTGGGGAAGGAGGAAGCGTCCGGCTCTCCCATGATGAGCTGTTTGCCGGTCAGTTTCAGAATGACCTTGCCCTGTTCATCCGGGACAGAAAGGAAAGAGTCGTGTTTTTCCGCCGTGATGCCGGTCAGCGGCATGAACCAGTGCGTATAATGCGTTGCGCCCTTTTCGACTGCCCACTCCATCATTGCTTTTGCAACGATATCGGCAGCTCCCATGGAGATCTGACCGCCGTTTTGCATCACGGAGCAGACCTCTTCATAGACCTCCCGCGGCAGACGCTCCTGCATGACCGCCTTGCTGAATACATTTTCACCGAAATATTCGGAAACCTTCATAATGATCCCTCCAGAGTATCAACAAAGCAAAAGCTTACAGGATTTTATATCGGATTGCAAGTGTTTTGGAGAATTTCATAGGCATTACCAAGGACAGATTTGAAAGACACCGAAAATTTATACAATTTAACGACAGATTTATCATTTTCTATGGTCGAATAATTTGCAAACTGTCGGGAAAGCTACTGCGCGGAGGGATCGCAATGCTCGACAGTATTTTTCGCACGCTGGTATTCTATGTTTTGCTGCTTATCGTTGTCCGACTGCTCGGCAAGCGGCAGATCGGAGAAATGGAGCCCTCTGAGATCGTGGTGACGATGCTGCTGGCAAACCTTGCCTCCATCACGATCGAAAATCTGGATATGTCGATTTTTTTCGGCATCGTTCCGATCCTGCTTGTGTTTGCGGCGGAGCTGCTGCTGTCTTTTCTGACCTTTCGCAGCATCGGCATCCGCAAGCTCTTCTGCGGCAAGCCGGTCATTTTGATCGACAACGGGAAAATCTGCGAGAAAAACCTGCGAAGAACGCGCATCAATTTAGACGAGCTGACGATGGATCTGCGCGAAAACGGCATCTTCGACCTTTCCACGGTCAAGTTTGCGATCCTCGAAACGGACGGACAGCTTTCCACGATGCTCTTTGCCAAGGATCAGCCGGCTTCGGCAAAGGACGCGGGGCAGAAGGTCAGGGATACGGAGCTGCCGGTCACGCTGATCTCTGACGGCAAGCTGCTCCGGGACAATCTGAACCTGACGGCACACGATGAAGCGTGGGTCAGACAGCAGATGGAGGAGAGAAAATGCTCCATGGAGCAGGTACTTCTGATGACAGTCGATGCAGCGGGGCATATCTATTTTGTGAAGAAAACAGAGGCTTGACATACAGGTCAGTCTGTTCGGAACGAGTATTTGGGCTTGACCCGAATACCCGTTTTTTGTATAATAGCAATATCTGAAGCCGATGGAGGCCATGTATGAACATATCCGAACTTGACCGCCGCTATGTTGCACATACCTACAACCGTTTTCCGCTGGAATTTGAAAGCGGAAAGGGCTCACTTGTGCGCGGCACAGACGGCAGGGATTACATTGATTTAGGCAGCGGGATCGCGGTCAATATCTTCGGACTCGGAGATGATGCGTGGAAAGCCGCTGTGACGAAGCAGTTAGACAGCTTTCAGCACTGCTCCAATCTGTACTATGCCGCACCTGTGGCAAATCTTGCGCAGATGCTCTGCGAAAAAACCTGCATGGAACGGGTGTTCTTCGCCAACTCCGGCGCGGAGGCGAATGAGTGCGCAATCAAGGTCGCACGCAAATGGGCGCAGGAGCACAAGGGCGCGGAATACTGCAATATCATCACGCTGAAGCAGAGCTTCCACGGGCGTACGCTTGCAACGCTGGCGGCGACGGGACAGAAGATGTACCATCAGGACTATCAGCCCCTGCCCGGCGGATTTTTGTATGCACAGGTCGGCGACCGCGAGGGACTGGAAGCCCTTGCACGGGAGCATCCCTGCGCCGCAATCATGTTCGAGTGCGTGCAGGGTGAGGGCGGCGTGATGCCGATCGGTCAGGAATGGGCAGATACCATGCAAGCGGTGGCGGAGAAGTACGATCTGCTTCTGCTTGCAGATGAGGTACAGCTCGGCAACGGCCGCAGCGGACAACTTTACGGCTATATGGAGTACGGCTTGCAGCCCGATGTCGTGACCACGGCAAAGGGCTTGGGCGGCGGACTGCCCATCGGTGCGGCGATCTTGGGAAAGCGTGTTGCCGATGTTCTGCAGCCGGGATCGCACGGCTCGACCTTCGGCGGCAATCCCGTCTGCTGTGCAGGCGGCATCAGTATTCTCAGCCGCATTGACGAGGAGCTTCTGCGAGGCGTTCGGGAACGCTCGGCATATATCGTACGCGAGTTGTCCGGCGCAAAGGGAATTCACAGTGTGAGCGGCATGGGACTGATGCTCGGACTGGAGATCGAAAAGCCTGCGCGGGAATTTGCGGAGCTTGCGCTCCGGAAAGGCGTCCTTGTGACGACTGCCAAGCAGAAGATCCGCCTGCTTCCGGCACTCAATATCCCGATGAATCTGTTAGAAAAAGCGGTGCAGATTTTGAAAGACTGCGCGGCGGAATAAAGGAGATAGAACATGAACTTAAAAGGAAAAAACTTTCTGACCCTGCTGGACTTTACCCCGGAGGAGATCACCGGACTGCTGGATCTTGCCGCTGAACTGAAGGCAAAGAAAAAAGCAGGCATTTTCCATGACGATTACAAGGGCAAGAATATTGCGCTGATCTTTGAAAAGACCTCGACCCGTACGCGCTGTTCCTTTGAGGTCGCCGCGCACGACCTCGGGATGCATGTGACCTACCTTGACCCGACCGGCTCGCAGATCGGAAAGAAGGAATCCATTGCCGATAC
>PITX01000204.1 GCA_017577345.1 Clostridiales bacterium | reverse complement strand
GCCGATGCCCGTCACGCTGTCAGGAATCGTCACGCTCGTCAGTCTGCTGCAGCTCCGGAACGCATAATCGCCGATGCTCGTCAGTCCGTTGGGCAGCGAAACGGATTTGATAGCGCTGCGGTAGGAATACCATGGGACAGACGGAAAAGAACTCCAGCCGTCCATCTCGCCGCTGCCGGAAATTGTCAGGGTTTTCGTCGCTTCATTATAGCTCCACGTGAGGTTTTCGCCGCAGATGCCGGAAACGGGATCGTCATCGAACGGATCAGGCGGAAGAATGACATCTGCGCTCGCAGACAGCAAGATCGCAGGCAGCAAAGCACAGATCAGTGCGATTGCAAGAACTAACGCTGTTATTCGTGTTTTCATAGTGTGTCCTCCTTTTTCTTTATCATCATATCAAAAAGTGCGCAGCCGAAGCTGCGCACCGAAAAACGCACGGCTCCGATTGCTGCCACACAACTTTTGACAAGCCATCATAGGATGCCAAAGTAGAGCGTGCGTTTTTGCCATAAAAGCAAAAATACACCCTCTGATGCCTGTCATGATTATAAAGTTGTGTGGCATGATCATTGTAACACATTATATCCCGCTATGCAAGCAAAAACGGTCGAATCTCATTAAAAGTCGGAAAAATTCATTCTAAACGCTGGGCTGTGGGTTTCCACAGCGCGGCTTTCCTCATTTTTTCTGATTTTCCAGCCATTTGGCAAGAGCATCTGCCATGGCGTTGTTCTTCGGCTCTTCCTTTTTCTGCTGCTCCATGTATTTGGCGACATCGCGCTTGCCTGCACCGGCACTTTCGCGCCGTTCCCTGAATGCGGAGAGCTTTTCGCGGTAGCCGCACACGCAGGCAAACATCTGATTATCCCCTTCACCGCGCAGCTCCATTTTCTTGAAGCAGTTTGGGCAGCGTGCATTCGTCACCTGCGTCACGCTCTTGCGGTAGCCGCATTCGCGGTCGGGGCAGACCAGCATTTCGCCGCGCTTTCCCTTGACCAGCAGCAGGAATTTCCCGCAGTCGGGGCACGCCTTGCGCGTCTGATTGTCGTGGGTATACTTGGCATCGCTCGCCTTGACTGCAGCGACCAGGTCAGTCGCATATTTGCGCATTTCCTCGACGAATTTCGTATCTCGCTCCAAGCCCCTGGCGATCCTTGCCAGCCGATCCTCCCATTGCGCCGTCAGCGCGGCACTGCGAAGGTCGGGCGGTGCAAGCTCCACGAGCTGCATCCCCTTGGAGGTCGGCACAAGCTCCTTGCCACGGCGCTCGATATAGAACGCCGAAAACAGCTTCTCGATGATATCCGCGCGGGTGGCAGGCGTACCGAGTCCGCTCGTTTCTTCCAGAATCTTCCGCAGGTTTTTGTCCTCCACCTGTGCCTGCGGATGCTCCATCGCGGTAAGCAATGTCGCCTCGGTATAGCGCGGAGGCGGCGGCGTTTTGCCGTTTGTCACCTGCACAGAGGAAATCTTCATGCGCTGACCCTGCTGCACCGGCGGCAGACTCTGCGTTTCCTCTTCCTCCTCGTCCATGCCGAAGGAGCGGTCATAAACTGCCTTCCAGCCTGCATTCTGAACGATCTTGCCTTTCGTAGTGAAGACATTTCCGTTGACATTCAGCGTCAGATCGACTTCCTCATACTCGCACGGCGGCAGCAGCACCGCAAGAAATCGGCGCACGACCAGATCGTAGATGTTGCGTTCCGGACCCGACAGCCGCCACAGATCCGGCGATTCCTCGGTCGGAATAATCGCGTGGTGGTCTGTGACCTTGGCATTGTTGACGATATACTTGGTCTGCAAGGGGCGTTTACGCATGATCTCCTGCGCAAATGGCTTGTAGCTGTCCACCATGACCGCCTTCAGGCGCTCCGGCAACGTAGCGACCACATCATCGGAAATATAGCGCGAATCCGTACGCGGATAGGTCAGAAGCTTGTGCTGTTCATACAGTGACTGCATGATATTCAGCGTTTCCTTTGCGCTGTAGGCATACTTCTTGTTCGCGTCACGCTGCAGCTCCGTCAGATCGTAGGCGGCAGGCGGCGGTGTCATGCGGCGCATTTTCGCACCTGCGTCAAAACGGCGTCGCCGCTCTGACAGGAAGCGGCGATTTTTTCTGCCAGCGACTTGTCAAAGGTGCGGGAGTTGTTGTTCTTATCCCGCCACATCGCGGAAAAACCTCCCGCTTTCAGTCGAACGCCCCAATAGTCCTTCGGAACAAAATTGCGGATCTCGCGCTCTCGGGCAACGATCAGTGCCAGTGTCGGCGTCTGCACGCGTCCTGCGGAAAGCTGTGCATTATGGCGGCAGGTCAGTGCTCGGGTGACATTCAGACCGACCAGCCAGTCGGCTTCACTGCGTGCCTGCGCAGAGCGGAAGAGATTGTCGTACTCCGCCGCAGGGCGCAGATTGGCAAAGCCCTCCTTGATCGCGCGGTCTGTCTGCGACGAGATCCACAGGCGGCGTGTCGGTTTTTTCCAACCTGCCTTGATCATGATCCACCGCGCGACCAACTCACCCTCACGGCCCGCATCGGTCGCAATGATCAGATCGGAGATATCGCCGCGCTTCATCAGGCTCTGCACCACGCGGAACTGCTTTCCGGTCTGCGGAATGACGACCAGCTTCATATGCTGCGGAAGCATGGGAAGGTCTTCCATCTCCCACTTTTCCCACTTTTTCTCATACACATCGGGATCGGCAAGCGTTACCAGATGCCCGAGCGCCCATGTAACAACATAACGGTCGCCCTCTAAATAGCCCTCGCCGCCCTTCCGGCAGCCGAGAACACGGGCAATTTCCCGTCCGACGGAGGGCTTCTCCGCCAATACCAGTGATTTTGCCATCAGTCAATCACCCGAACTGCAGTAATGACCGGCTGC
>PITX01000203.1 GCA_017577345.1 Clostridiales bacterium | reverse complement strand
GTGCTGAACACGATCGTCGGCAACGGGCTGATGTTTCTGCTTTATAATCTGGCGCATTGGGGTTATTGGTCCTCAACTGCCGTCAGCTATATTCTCGCAAGCATTATGAGTTATTTTCTCAACCGCTACTTTACCTTTAAATATCAGGGCAAGGGATGGCAGGTCGCCGTCCGGTTTGCAGTCAATATCGCTGTATGCTATCTGCTCGCCTACGGAATTGCACAGCCGCTTGTTACGCGGCTGCTGTCTGATGCAACGGAAAGTGTGCGCGACAACATCGCCATGCTGACCGGCATGTGTCTGTTTGTCGGCTTTAATTATCTCGGCCAGCGGTTTTTCGCATTCCGTGAGCCAAAGGAATAACCGTCTTCAGGGAGGCATAAGGTGCCTCCCTGAAATATTGACAAGCAGGAATAATCTGTTATAATACATGAAATAGTCGACCATTTGAGGTGAGAATACTGTGCTCCGCCGCACTCTGAGAAAGATAATACCTTCTTACGCAATCCTGCCGTTGGCTCTTACCGGACTGATGAATATCACCGCTTATAACGGTGCAAAGCTTTTCCAGTTGATCTTCGGCATGGACAATGCAATTGATATGACAACAAAATGGGATCTTCTCTTCCCGTTCACGCCCGCATGGATCCTCGTCTATATCGGAACCTTCGTTTTTTGGACTTACCAATACACAACGGTCGCAAGAGAGAGTCCCGAATCCGCTTACCGCCTCGCCACAGCAGATTTCTGTGCGAAAGTGATCTGTATGATTTTTTTCATTGCCATGCCGACCACGAATGTGCGTCCGGAGGTCACGGGAAGCGGCTTTATTCCGTTCGTTGTCCGCTTTATCTACTGGATCGATACGCCATCCAATCTGTTTCCGTCCATCCACTGCTTTGTCGCATGGCTCGGAACGAGGCAGATGTTTGAAGCAAAGAAAAAACGACATAAAGTACTTACCTGCGTTCTGTGCGTGGTCGGCTCGCTTCTCGTTTTTGCCTCCACGCTCTTTACAAAGCAGCATGTCATCGTGGATGTATTTTCCGGTGTAGCTGTCGCGGAGATCGGTTTTGTGATCGCGAAATACACCAAGCTCCCCTCCGTTCTCGGCAGACTGAACGAAAAATTCATGAACACAAAGCTTTGTCAATTCCTCTGATATACAAACCGCCTGCAGGATTTCCTTGCAGGCGGTTTTCGTCGTATATTCAGGTTACGCGAATGATGCAGGTATATTCTTTCCCGTTGTAAGTGATGATCACATTCGTCGTTCCGTAGTTCTTCGGCGTGACAACGCCGTTCTTCACATCGCAGACATTCGGGTTTTCAATCGTGTAGGTAATGTCCGAAATATGTACGCCGTCGGAGTCATAGAGGAACAAATCGTAGGTTTCATTGCGCCACAGGGACAGCGTGACATCGGTCAGCTGCAGGTGTGCGCCGTTATCGGCGTTGTCGCCGAAGGTGCAGCGGATGAGTACCTCCGCTTTCTTCTCACCTACCTGCGCCGTCACCTTCGTTTTTCCTCCGCTGATCGCCGTCACGATACCGTTCTGGCTGACCTTGGCAACCGTGACATCATCGCTCGACCAGTCCACCTTCATGCCGGAAGGTAAATTCATCACGCGGAGCATCAGAGTTGCACCTCTGGCATAAAGCGACGCATCCAGCGGATAATTCAGCTCGGGGGTGAAATCCTCCGGTTCGGTCACATCCGTAGGAACAACAGATTCATCGGGATTTCCGCAGAAAACCGTGCAGGATGCCTTCTGATCGCCGCAAGTAATGTTGATTTCTGTCTCGCCGTAACCGTTTGCGGTCACGGTAAAGGCCGCGGATTTCAGCTCCTCACCGATTTCGGACTGTGCTTCCTTGGAAATTGACGCCACAGCTTCATCGTTGCTGACGCAGTAGAGCGTCTTGCCGCAGTCGAGGTTGATACTTACCGTCAGGACGGCGGTATCGCCCGGCTGCAATAATTCTATCCGCTCCGGATCAACTGCCAGTTCTGTGCACACATCACTGAAATTTTCAGGGTCAAACCGGTCAACCCTGACAATTCGGTCTTCCAGTCCGGGCCACCAGCCGATCATGTCACCGATAAAGTAGAACACGACCAGTACAGCCAGAATAAGGAACACCAATGCAGCAATCTGGAACGGCTTGGGATCAGAATTCTTTTTCTTTTTCTTCTTCGGTGCGGCATATTTCCCCTTTGCCGCACGCTGACGCTGTCTGCGTTCTTCATCCGTAATACGGCGGCGCTGAACGGGACGGCTCTCGGCGTCATCCGATGTCAGTGCGCTGCCGCAAAGCGGACATTTCCCGCGTTCCGCATCGTAAATTGTTCCGCAATAATAGCAAACTACTTTATTTTCCATACGATTCATACGCAAAAATGCGTCTATACTCCTTCCGTTTCATGTTACATGGACTGCTTCGTTTTCCTTATCATATCATTTTCTTGAGAATATGACAAGAATGTTATTGATTTTTTTCAAAAAATGTCATAGTATATAATAGATTAAATTTGAGTTTATTTTTGGAGGCGAATGCAATGTCCGATCTCAAAATGATCTCTCCTTTGCTGGACGGAATGCAGGTTGAGAAAGAAGCCGCCGAGCACAACGGACGCACCAGCTATATTCTCCGCCGCAGCTCCTCTGATGATCGGTTTGTTCTGAAAGTTCTTTCCATTCCCGCTGCCGACAGCCAGATTCGCGCCATGATCCTTTCCGGTGCATACGCAGATGAGGCCGCAGTCCACGAATATTACGGTAAGGTTGTCGATGATATCAAGGCAGAGCTGAATGCAGGCAAAAAGCTTGCCGCATCCGGATGCTTCGCCGGTGCATTGGATTATCAGGTTGAGCCGAAGGATTCCGGTGTAGGTTATAACATCTACATAC
>PITX01000022.1 GCA_017577345.1 Clostridiales bacterium | reverse complement strand
GTACATGCCGGCGTCATTTCCAAGCACGGCAAGAGAAAATTCCGTTCCCTGACAGGCGTGGAACATGTGTTTTTTGAAGTGACGCTCCACGCGTTCCAGCAGGAAATCGCCTGCCTTGGACATGCCGCCGCCTAAAATGATCCGTTCCGGATCTGCCACACAGCAGGCAGACGCCAGCGCCTCTCCAAGATAGTCAAATACCTGCTCTAAGGTATCCTCGGCAAAGCGGTCACCGCCCTTAGCTGCATTGAAAACATCCTTGCAGGTCAGTTTTTCCCTGCCGCGAAGCACGGAGCTTTCTTCTGTTTCTGACAGTCTCTGCTTCGTCACGCGGACAACACCGTTTGCGGAAGCGTACTGCTCCACACAGCCGACTTTGCCGCAGGTACAGGGGTAGCGGATCGGCGCATTGACCGTGATATGCCCGATTTCCCCGCCGACGCCGTGCGCACCGCCGAGAATTTTCCCATCCAGAATCACACCGCCGCCGATGCCGGTGCCGAGCGTGACAAAAATCGTACTGCGGCAGCCCATGCCGCCGCCCATCCAATGCTCTCCCAGTGCCGCGCAGTTGGCATCATTGCCCGCCTTGACGCGCAGACCGGTCAGCTTTCCCAACGCCTCGTGCAGATTGAATACGCCCCAGTTCAGATTGACGCAGCGGTTGACCAGTCCGTCCGAAGCGACCGGTCCGGGCACGCCGATGCCGATGCCCGCAACCTCCAAGCGCGAAATATTCTGTCTTGCAAGCGCATCGGATATTGCCTCTGCAATCTCCGGCAAGATCCGCTCACCGCCGTTTTCGGTGTGGGTCGGGATCTCCAGGCTCTCCAGCAGTGCCCCCGTCTGCTCAAACAGACCGATCTTCACCGTTGTCCCGCCGACATCCACGCCAAAGCCGTATTCCATAGCCGCACTTCCTTTTTTCGTCTTCTCTCTCGATATTATACACAATCAAAAGAAAGATTTCCACCATAAACTTTTTTTCATAATCGGCTTGTCTTTTATAGATATTTAGTGTAACATTAAAATAGGTACAAAATTTAGTGCGAAGGAGCATCGTTCATGATAAAAGTTGACATTTCCAATATATGGGGCGACCTGTCCCTGCCCGATCTGCTCAACACGGAGCAGGAGGTTTTCAATGCGCACAAGATCCTGACTGAAGGCAAAGGTCCCGGCAGCGATTTCCTCGGCTGGATGATTTTACCCACCTTCGAGGAAACCGAAGAAATGCGCCGTATCCGCCGCGCCGCAGAACGCATCCGTTCTGATTCGCAGGTTTTCGTTGTCGTCGGCATCGGCGGCTCCTACCTCGGACCGCGTGCGGCCATAGAACTCGTCAAAGGGCAAAATCACAATCTGAACAGCAACGACCCACAGGTATTCTTCGCAGGCAACAATCTCTCCACCCGTGCATGGCAGGAGCTGTGTGCGCTTCTGGAGGGCAAGGATTTCTCCATCAATATCATTTCCAAATCCGGCACCACCACCGAACCCGCCATCGCCACCCGTGCGCTTCGCTGGATGCTGGAGCGTAAGTACGGCGCGGAAAAGGCAAAGAAGCGCATCTATGTCACCACCGACCCGGAGAAGGGTGCTCTGCGTCAGATGGCGACGGAGGAAGGCTATGAGACCTTCGTTATTCCGCCCGATGTCGGCGGTCGCTACAGCGTTTTGACCGCTGTCGGTCTGCTCCCGATGGCAGTTGCAGGCATCAACCCCGTCGATGTCATGCTCGGTGCCGCTCGCGCCAGAAAAGAGCTGGATATCCGTTCCTTTGAAAACCCCGCCTGGCAGTATGCCGCCATCCGCAACCTTCTCTACCGCAAAGGCAAGAAGATCGAAATGCTCTGCTGCTATGAGCCGAGCTTCAAATGCTTCGGCGGCTGGTGGCAGCAGCTCTTCGGCGAGAGCGAGGGCAAGGACGGCAAGGGCATCTTCCCCGCCACCGCCGAATTCACCGCAGACCTGCACTCCCTCGGTCAGATGATCCAGCAGGGCGAGCGCAATCTCTTCGAGACCGTTGTCCGCTTCAACCCGCCGCGCAAAAAGACGGCAATCGAGCTGGATTGGAAGAATCTGGACGGTCTGAACTATCTGGAAGGCAAAACGCTGGACTTCGTGGAGGAGCAGGCATTCCTCGGCACGCTGAACGCCCATGTGGACGGCGGCGTTCCCGTCATAGTCCTGCAAGCCGATGAGATCGACGCCGATACCCTCGGCGAGCTGTTCTACTTCTTCGAGCTCTCCTGCGGTATCTCCGCCTATATGCTCGGTGTCAACCCGTTCAATCAGCCCGGCGTCGAATTCTACAAGAAAAACATGTTCCACCTGCTCGGCAAGCCCGGCTATTGATTTTCCCGTTTGCTTGCTTTTCGCATACGAACCTGATATAATAGAATTATCAAAACAAAGGGGGAATTTCTTATGGTTAAGATCATCATGGGACTGAAAGGCTCCGGCAAAACCAAGCGTCTGATCGACGACATCAACTCCGCAGTAAAAAATGAAACCGGCAGCATGGTCTGCATCGAAAAAGGCACCAAGCTCCGTTATGATATTGATATGCATGTCCGCCTGATCGACTATCAGGAATACAAGGCAGAAGGCACCCTCGCCTTCCTCAAGGGCTTTGTCAGCGGTCTGCATGCAGGCAACTTCGACATCAGCCACATCTTCATCGACAGTTTCTATAAGCAGGTCGACGGTGCAGGCATCCCTGAGGTTGAGGATTTTGCCCTCTGGTGCGAAAAGTTCGGCAAGGCGAACGATCTGGACTTCACTCTTGTCGTATCCGATGACCCCGCCAAGGCAACGGATGCGATCAAGCCGTTTATGCAGTAAGCTATAACGCCGGATGCGCTTCACCGCATCCGGCGTTTGTCAGTCAAGAGCGGCGCAAACCGACCGTTTTGAAAAAAGTCGTACCCTGTCGGAAGATTATGCTTGACATCATTCGTTTTCCATGCTATTATATATGGGCATTGAGGTGATGTCCTCTGTGCATGATATCGCGGGATAGAGCAGTTGGTAGCTCGTCGGGCTCATAACCCGGAGGTCGGGGGTTCAAGTCCCTCTCCCGCAACCATATCGAGTGGATATAACGGACTTGAGGTTATATCCACTTGATTTTTCTAAAAAGAAAACAGAGGTAAATACTATGGGTAGAAGAAAAAATAATCCCAATTTAGTTGAAGAGCTAATCCAAGGACGCTGGACAATGGCTCAAAATGAATTTGAAGAAAAATATTTCTCTTTAAGTAGCAGTGATATGAGCAAAGTTGCTGCTGCAATTGATGGTATGGAAGCCGAATGGTGTTGTGATGATGATGACGATGATTATTGATTGACTTCATGTACGGAGCAGGTTATCCCTGCTCCGTTTTTTCTGGTTCTATAATAAATGTTGGGGTCAGGTGATGAGCCTGACCCCATTGTCATAAAAAAGAGTTGAGCATAGAGAAAGAATCCTTTACAATGAAAGTACCACCAATCAATTGGAAGGAGAATCACTATGCTCAACATAGATTATACAGCAAAGATTCTTGATTTGGAAGATGTAATTGTTACAAATGTCGAGAAAAATGATATAGAACTACATATTTATCTTGAATTACCAAGGAAAATACATTCGTGTCCGCAGTGCGGAAACGAAACAGACTCCGTTCATGACTACCGGGAGCAGCTTGTAAAAGACCTGCCGCTCGGCAGAAATGCACTTCTGCATTTGCGCAAACGCCGCTATCGCTGTGAAAAGTGTCACAAACGTTTTTATGAGCAAAACAGTTTTCTACCACGGTACCACCGTTTAACAAACCGACTTGTAGCGGATATTATCTGCTCTTTCAGCAAATTGCAGAGTGCAAAAGAGATTGCACAAGCACATAATGTTTCAAGTAGTACTGCAATTCGCTATTTTGATCTTGTAAGTCATCGATGTTCTGCACTGCCAAGAGTTCTGTCTATTGATGAGTTCAAGGGCAATGCAGGCGGAGAACGCTACCAAAGCATCCTTACGGATCCGGAGAAGCGGCAGATCGTAGATATTCTGCCAAACCGGTTTGAAGGGAACTTAATACAGTATTTTCGTAGTTTTCCATCCAGAAAGAATGTGGAATACTTCATTACAGACATGAATCCGCACTTTCGCAATGTGGCAAAGGTGTGCTTTCCGTCTGCAACGATTGTTGCTGATAAATACCATGTGATACGGCAGGCAATTTGGGCAATGGAGCGTGTGCGCAAAAACGAGCAGAAAAAACTGTCCGACAGATTCAGAAAATATTTTAAAAGGTCTCGATATTTACTGAATAGACCGTTTCATAAGCTAACTCCGGATGAGCAGAACAGTTTGGCACTAATGCTTGAAATATCTCCACGGCTTGCAGATGCTTACCGGACAAAAAATGAATTTTTAGAAGTGATGAAATCAAGCTCATCTGTGGTCGGCAGAGAAAAGATGGTGCAGTGGCTGAACACATTGAACATCTATGACTTGCCGGAATACAGCGACTGTGAGAAAGCGGTGAAAAACTGGTTTACAGAGATTATGAATTCATTGGATGTACCTTGGACAAACGGATATACGGAGGGCTGCAACAACAAAACAAAAGTTTTAAAGCGCATATCGTTTGGTGTTCGTAACTTTGACCGGTTCAGGAACAGAATCTTATTCTGTTCCTGAACGCACCTGAAAAAACCGGTGCTGTTGCTTGCGCCCCAACACCGGTTTTTTCAGGTATTAAATTTTCTCTACCCCAACATTTGACAAAGAGCCTATATCTATAAAAACAGACACCGTGAAAAGCATTTCTGCAATTCACAGTGTCTGTTTTGCTTTGCTTTTGCCGTGCCACATTATTTTGAAATTACTTCCCTATGTGGCTGTGCCTTTGGTCAAAACACTCTTTTTATCAATATCAGCCACCGAAGACCTTGAGCAGGAAGCCGGCTGCGATGGCAGAGCCGATAACACCGGCGACATTCGGACCCATAGCGTGCATCAGCAGATAGTTGTTTTTATTGTATTTTCTGCCGACATCCTGCGAAACACGGGCAGCCATCGGGACGGCGGAAACACCGGCAGAGCCGATCAGGGGATTGATCTTGCCCTTGGTGATCCAGCACATCAGCTTGCCGACCAACAGACCGCCAACGGTGGAGAAGGCGAAAGCGACAAGACCGAGACCAATGATCAGCAGGGTCTGCAGATCGAGGAAACGGTAGCCGATGGTGGTAGCGCCGACGGAGATGCCGAGGAAGATGGTGACAATGTTCATAAGGGCATTCTGCACGGTGTCGGAAAGACGCTCTGTTACACCGCATTCACGGAACAGGTTGCCGAGCATCAGGCAGCCGATCAGAGGAGCGGTGGAGGGGAGAAGGAGAACGACAAAGATCGTGACGATGATCGGGAAGAGAATTTTTTCTGTCTTGGAGACTTCTCTTGCCTGCTTCATGACAATATTGCGTTCTTTCTTCGTTGTCAGTGCCTTCATGATAGGCGGCTGAATGAGCGGAATCAACGCCATATAAGAGTAAGCGGCGATGGCAATTGCGCCTAATAGTTCAGGGGCGAGCTTTGAGGTCAGGAAAATTGCGGTCGGACCGTCAGCACCGCCGATGATGCCGATGGAGGCAGCCTGCGCACCGCTGAAGAAGCCGGATGCGGAGGCACCGAAAAACGCAAGGAAAACACCCAGCTGTGCGGCAGCACCCATAATCAAAGAGGAAGGGCGGGAAATCAGCGGACCGAAGTCGGTCATTGCACCGACGCCCATGAAAATCAGGCAGGGGTACAGACCAGACTTGACGCCGATGTAAAGAATATCAAGCAGACCGCCGTTCGCCATGATCGTGCCATAGCTGTGGTAGGCGGGACTGTTCGGATCGAGGAAAGCATCCCACAGATCCTGATGGAACAGGGCATCTGCGTTGTCATTGAAGGAGGTGACGAACCAGCTGACATTGACCAGCAGACAGCCGAAGGCAATGCCAACCAGAAGCAGCGGCTCAAACTGTTTTTTAATGCCGAGATAGAGCAGGACGCAGGCAATGATGATCATAATCAGATTCTGCCAGCCGCCCTTGGCCATCAGAGCCGCAAAACCGGAGTCTGTCAGCAGCCCTTTCAGAGTACCGATAATATCCATGTGTGTCCCTCCTTACGCAAGGACAACCAGTGCTGCGCCGGTATCGACCTTATCGCCGACCTTGCAGACGATCTGTGCGACCGTGCCTGCCTTGGGAGCGGCAATTTCATTTTCCATCTTCATTGCTTCGAGGATGGCGATGGTATCGCCTTCCTTCACGGCATCGCCCTGCTTGACAAGCAACTTGAGAATGACACCGGGCATGGGAGCGGGAACGGGCTCACCGGCGGCGAGAGATACAGCGGCAGGTGCTGCGGCAGTAGCAGGCGCAGCAGGAGCGGTTGCCGGTGCTGCCGGTGCAGCGGGTGCGGGGGCAAATGCTTCATATTCATCCAGGAGCATGGCCTTGCCTGCTTCTACTTCTACTTCATATGTCTTTCCGTTTAAGGTAACTTTATATTTCATCTTACTTAACCTCCTTGATGGAAATGAACCGCAGCTCATTGAGCGGCTTTTGCAGTTTGTCCGCAACGATCGCCATGATCATTGCAGCATCCTTATCGGGAACATCAAACAGCTTGATCTCACCCGCGCTGCCGGGAGCAGTCTTTTCTTCTGCGGCAGGAGCCGGGGCGGCAGGGGAGACGGCGGCTAAGGCTTTCTTTGCCTTGAACTTAAAAATACTTCCGCTGATGCACAAAACAGCCAGAAGGAGGAAGAGACCGACAAATACGACAATATAGCCGAGAACACCGGTCAGACCGGCATCACCGACACCGAGGCTGGAAAGACCGAAGTCATTCGGATCCAATAATAAATGACTCATTTTCTGCCTCCTTACATCTCTTCAATGCTGTAGGTGGCAACATTTTCCTCAGCAGCCTTACGCTTTTCAAAGAATTCCTTCGCCTGCTTCGGGTAGCAGATATAGCTCATGATGTCTTCTTCACTGCGAGCCAGATCGCCAAGCTCGGCCTTTGCATCGGCAAATTCCTTGCCGGTACGCTTGCTGTCTTCAATGCGGCAGTCAACAGGCCGGTTGCCTGCGCCGAGAATCTTATCCTGCAGTTCCTGACTGACGGGAGCGGGTGCAATGCCGTACTCACCCTTGAAGTAATTCTTCACTTCGTTGGAGATGTTCTTATAGCGTTCACCGACGAGCACATTGGTAACAGCCTGGTTGCCGACCATCTGAGAAAGCGGCGTGACCAGCGGGGGATAGCCGAGGTCCTTGCGCACTTCGGGGATTTCCTTGAGTGCCTCGTCAAACTTATCCATTGCGTTCATGTCCTTGAGGTTAGCGATCATATTAGAGAGCATACCGCCGGGGACCTTATAGACAAGTGCCTGCGAATCGGTAGCCATGGACTTGGGATTGATCGTGCTTGCGTCAATGTACTTCTGCTTGATCGGCTTGAAGTAATCGTTGACCTTGTTGATCACAGCCTCGTCCAGACCACAGTCGATGCCGTACTGGCTCAGCGCATAGAACATCGTCTCGGTCGCAGGCTGGGAGGTGCCGTTGGAGAAGCAGGAGGTCGCGCAGTCAATGACATCGACGCCGGCCTCAATTGCCTTGGTGACGGTCATGTATGCCATGCCCGTGGTGCAGTGGGTGTGCAGAATGACAGGCACATTGCCAACAGCGGACTTGATGCCCTTGATCAGGTTTTCCGCCTCAAAGGGGCTCATTGTGCCTGCCATATCTTTCAGGCACAATGTTTCAAAGCCCATTTCAACGAGCTTTTTACACATTTCAACATATTTTTCTACCGTATGAACCGGGCTCTGCGTATAGGAGATACAGCCGGAAGCGATCACATGACGGTTGTACTGCTTGGAGTACTTCTTGACGGCGGCAAGGGCGGTTTCCAGATTGCGGAAATCGTTCAGCGCATCAAAAATGCGGATGATATCAATGCCGTTCTTAATGGAAAGCTCTACAAACTTTTCTACCACATCGTCGTGATAGTGCTTGTAGCCAAGCAGGTTTTGTCCGCGAAGAAGCATCTGTGTCTTGGTGTTGGGCATTGCCTTCTTGATGTTGCGCAGGCGCTCCCACGGGTCTTCGCCCAGATAGCGCAGGCAGGAGTCAAAGGTGGCACCGCCCCAGCACTCGACGGAATAATAGCCCGCTTTGTCCATCGTGGACAGAATGTCGGCAAAATCCGCATAAGGGAGTCTGGTTGCCATCAAAGACTGGTTGGCGTCACGCAGGACAGTCTCGGTGATCATTACTTTTTTTGCCATTATATAAATATCTCCTTTGATATAGTTTTTATGATACGGTGAATGCGGTAGCGGCAAGCAGTTTGCCGTTGACATAGATTTCCAGCGTGTAGCTGCCTGCCACAACAGTTCCGTCGTCCTTGGCGGGCATCGGGATCGCACTGGCGTGACGGCGGCTGTACCACATGTCGTCCCATGCCATCGTTTTGTTGGCATCGGTAACGGCGTGACCGTCCGCATCACGGACAACATAGGTCAAACGGATGGAATCCTTGGAGGCGTTGATTGCCTTGACCTCCAGACAGACTGCGATCTTGTCATTTACGGAGAAGTCCGTCTTTTTGTTGCTCAGATCAGTATACTTCCAATCCTCCACCTCCGGCACAGTCCAAAGGGAAACATATCCGCCGTCAACGGGCAAGGGTGCATCCGGATTGATGCCGTAGTCCTTGAAATTCTGCGCTGCAGCTGTTTTGACACCGGTTGCGGTCTCGCCGAAGACGCGGGAAGAAGCATCGGCAGCGGTGGTCGCAATTGAAATAGAATAATCCGTGTTGGGAATCAGGTTTTCCAGCACGGTGGAGTTGCCCGTAACGGCATTGTTTTCCGCATCGGGAAGATAATCCGTGTGGAAACTGCCGACCGTGTTATAGGTGACATACCAACCGCCGGAGGGGGAACCTGCAGGGGTATCCCACGCAAGCGTCACGGTCCCGTCCTCATTTGCCGTTGCCTTCAGATTGTCTACAACGATCGGGTCGGAAGGGAGAATCAGCGTTTCGGGCTTATCCATGCCCTTTGCACTGACAGAGATGGTATAGTCTCTCGAAAAATCGGGAAGATCCTTGATCGTAAAGGAGGGCTCTTTTGAGGTGCCTTCCTGCTTGAAATCGCCGGATTCACAGACGATCTTCCATTCGTCGGGGATATTTTCACCAGGCTCCCATTTGATATTCAGGCTTTTGCCGTTGATATCGACGATATCAAGATCATTTGCCTCCACGAAGGGGAGAAGCTCATATTCCACGACGGTCGTGCCGGAAATATATACATCTCCGGCGGCCTCCAGCGTAAAGGTGTAGGAATCATTCTGGGTCAGACCCGTGACGAGGAAGGCGTTGCCGTCGAAGTCAAAGGTCTTGGAGCTGGTGCCGTCAGCGTTAGTATAGGAGAGGATCCAGTGAGACGGCGTGGGACCTTCATACCGGAAGGAAAGCAGAACCTCGCCGTCTGCGTCACCGCGGCTTGCGGTGAAGTCGATAATCCTGGTTGCTTCCGGCGTGGTACGGGTCAGCGTAGTGACGCTTTCCGAGGTCAACATATGATAAGGTGCCGCTTCGACCGTGATCGTATAGGTCGTCTTCTCACTCAGACCGGAGAAGGTATAGCGGTTGGAGACTACATCGACCGGATAAGCATTACCGTAGCTGTCGGTACAGGTCACGACAAATTTATCCTGTGAATCGTTCGTGACAAGCTCAATGATCATTTCCTCGGTGTTGCATGCAAGTACATTCACTGCGGAAGCGTGGACAAAGAACCAGGAAACGAGGAAATAGCCGACCGCGGCAATTGCAAGGATAAGTCCTGCAATCAGGAGAATTTTGCCTACCTTGCCGGACCTTGCCGGCGCTTCTTCCTCATTTTCCGCGGCTTCCGTTTGTTCCTCCGAATTTCTTGCCTCATCAATATATTCGCGGGAAACAGGTTCCGCTTCTTCCGTGCGCATGGTCAGTCCCTGTTCTGCCGTCGGTGCTTCCGGCTCCGGCAGCTCTTTGTTGACAACCTGTTCCACAGAAGCAAGCAGCTCTTCCAGATTGATTTGATTGGAATCCATGTCGTTTCCGTCTTCTGATTCTGTTTCCGCATCGCTTTCATCGGTTGCATCTGCCTCCTGCGGCTCTGCTTCCGGGACTGGCTCTGCGGGCTCTGCCGGCTGTTCGGCAGGTGCAGGCTCTGTCGGCAGTTCGGCAGGTGTTTCAACTGCGGCGGCAACAGGAATCACGATCGTCTTGTCGATATCTTTTTCCGTACCTGCACCGGTCAGATCAGGTGCGAAGCTCTGGCGGAAATCATCATCGAGCTGATCGGCATCGGTCATGCGCATCGGCTCTTCCTCTGCTATTTCCACCTCTGCATTCTCCGCGATCGGCTCATCATCCGCGACGATCGGCGGAACAATCAGCGTGTCGGAAATCTCGTTGCGCTGCATATACATGCAGATCGCCTGCTTAAGCTCCTCTGGAGACTGATAGCGTTCCTCCGGCTTGTAGGCACAGGCTTTCAGGATAATGCCTGCCAGCTCATAATCGGCGTAAATCGGGGTAGGCAGGGGCTTACCGGTCATGCGGAGCTTGTCTGCCATCCCTTCGCCGGTATTTTCGTCCTCAAACGGGTCGTGGTTGCCATTGTAAATCTTATAGAGTACCATGCCGAGGGAGTAGAGATCCATCGTCAGGTTCGGAGAAGAAGTGATCTCCGACAGCTCCGGCGCGGAGTACGAACCGAGATATTCCTCCGGCAGACAGGCATACTCCAGATCCTCCAGCGGAATCAGACCGAGGTCGCCGAGCATGAAACGGCCGGACTTCGTCAGAAATACATTCTCCGGCTTGATATTGCCGAAAATGTAGCCGGCTTCACGGCAAGCGCTTACCGAATCGCACAGATCAATGCCGAGATTGATCGCACGCAGATTGGTGATCGCACCGTGCGAGAGCAGCTCGTTCAGGGGGATGTGGAACGGACGGAGTATGTAGATG
>PITX01000202.1 GCA_017577345.1 Clostridiales bacterium | reverse complement strand
TCTGTGCAGGGGTCAGGCTTTCCATCACATCCTTGCCGACACAGCGTTCGGAAACGGATTTGACGAAATCCTTGACGACCTTATAGCTGACATCCGCCTCCAGAAGCGCAAGGCGAATTTCGCGCATCGCTTCCTTGATGTCAGATTCAGACAGACGCCCCTTGCCGCGCAGCTTTTTGAACGCGGCGTTCAGTTTGGCGGTCAGACCTTCAAATGCCATAGCTTACTCCTTCACGGAAGAAACAGCGGATAAAATACGCTCTGCATTATTCCGCACGGTGGGATCTTCATGCCGCAGAAGCGTCTGCGCCGCGGAGGTGATCTCCTGCTCGGCAAAACGGAGCTTCTGCGCTCTTGCCACGCAGCCGGTCGCGTTTTCCATATCGGAAAGGATCGCCTCGGTGCGCGTGATGGTGTCGTGGACACCCTGACGGGAAATGCCCTCCTGCTCTGCAATCTCGCCGAGCGAAAGATCCTGATTGTAGTACAAATCAAAGTAGGTCTTCTGCTTTTCCGTCAGCAGGCTGCCGTAATAATCGAGGAGCAGCGACATTTTGAACGCTTCCTGTTTCATTTCCGACACCCCCAATGCCCGCTCATTATACAACAGTCTATCCTGCTTGTCAAGAGAAAAAACTTGACAGGCACATTTTTTTGAATTTTTTCTTCCTCTGTCACATAGGCTTGACCGAGGTGAAGCATATGCGCATGATCTTAAGGAGAAATCTTCCGATGCTTTTGGTGATCGCCGTGCTGGTCGGACTGGTGACGATCGGTGTTTTGAATCAAGATGAGGCACTGCCTGTCGGCTCGTGGGGACTGAGCTTCCGCACAGAGGGTGAGCCGCCGGTCGGCAACGCGGACAGCGCGTCGCTGATGAAATACGATGCAGCTTATATCGGTGATGCTAACGAAAAGGTGATCTATCTCACCTTTGACGCAGGCTATGAAAACGGCTGTACCGAACAGATTTTGGATGTGCTGAAGCAACACGGTGTAAGGGCGGCTTTTTTTCTTGTGGGAAACTATATGGAGCAAAATCCGGAGCTGGTCAAGCGGATGGCACAGGAGGGGCACATTGTCGGCAATCACACCTATCATCATTGGGATATGTCGAAAATCGGGGACATGGAGACCTTCCGTGAGGAATTGCAGTCATTGGAAGGGCTATACACGCAGATCACAGGGCAGACAATGCAGAAGTATTACCGCCCGCCGCAGGGCATCTATTCGGAGGAAAACCTCAAAATGGCACAACAGCTCGGCTATCGGACGGTGTTCTGGAGCCTTGCCTATGTCGATTGGCTCAATGATGATCAGCCGACCTCGGAGGAAGCGTTTTCCAAGCTCATCCCGCGCATCCACAACGGCGCAGTCGTGCTCCTGCACAGCACCTCAAAGACCAATGCCGCCATATTGGATGACCTTCTGACGCGGTGGGAAGAGCTGGGTTATCACTTCGGAACGGTCGATCAGATTTTTTCCGCAGGTACCTCTTGACAGAAATTACGCCCCATGCTATACTTCAAATGAGCGATAATGAGCGAGTTTGAATGGAGGATGAACGAATGAAATACTGGGAGCGCGAGAAGAAGATTTTGGAATTGCTGCAGGAGCGCGGTGCGATCTCCATGCAGGAGATCTGCGGGCTGACGGGCGCATCTGTCGCCACGACACGCCGTGACTTTGACGAAATTCAGAGCAAGGGAATGGCGGAGCGGACACACGGCGGTCTGAAGCTACCGGAAAAACGGTCGGATCACAGCCGCTATGTCAACGGCACGGAGATTTTAGACGAGATCGACAAGGAAAAACTGTTGATCGCAAAGGAAGCGGCGGCGCAGGTGCGCTCCGGCGAGTCCATCTTCATCGGTGCAGGCAAAACCTGCAATATGTTTGCAGCGATGCTCCGCGATGTGGAGCGGCTGACCGTGGTGACGACTTCCGTGACGGCGGTGCTGGAGCTGGCGGAATGCCCGAATATTTCCGTGACGCTGCTCGGCGGCGACATCCATACGGGGAAGAATTATATTGAGACATTGGACGCAGACATCAATCACACTCTGCGCGGATATTTCTTCGATAAGGTATTTCTGACGGTCGAGGGCGTTGATCTGGAGCGCGGTTATACCGTACAGGACAAAAACCGCACGGCACTGTATACCCAGCTTTCCCGCATGACGCGCAGACTGTATATGCTGCTCGACAGCGCGAAGTTTGACCGCAGGGCGTTTGCCGCCATGTTCCCGCCGGAAAAGACCTGCCGCGTCATCTCCACGCAGAATATGCCTCAGAAGTTTGCGGACTATTATACAAAGCAGGGAATTCCCTATACGCTGTTGCCGACAAAGTGAGCGAAAATGAGCGAATTTACGGCAGACACAGACCGGAATTATTACCGTCTGTGCCTGCCGTTCTCAATTTATTGCACAAAATATACAAAGCATTGAAGATAAAACTGTCGAAAATCACAAAATACAGAAATTCACGGATTGAGATATTGACAATAGCGCGAAATTATGGGAAGATGAGAATACATAGGAAGGTTCGTTATTTATGAGCGATTATGAGCGTTTTCAAACGGAGATCTAAGCGATGGAAAATATCGGCACGGTGGAGCTGTACCAGCCGCGGCATACGCTGATCGGTCGCGACGGTATCATGAAGATCCCACATTTTCTGCGACGCCTGAGCGCGAAGAAGGTCCTGGTGATCACCGATAAGGGTCTGGTCAAGATCGGAACCGCCGGAAAGGTCACCGCGGTACTGGACGAGGCCGGCATCGAATACATGGTTTTTGACGGCGTTGAGCCAAATCCGACAACAAGGATCGTCTATCAGGCACTTGAATTTTATACAAAGAACGACTGCGGCGCACTGATCGCGATCGGTGGCGGTTCTCCGATCGATGTGGCAAAGGCAGTCAGCATCCTTTCCGCCAACGGAGGCAAAATCGAGGATTACAAC
>PITX01000201.1 GCA_017577345.1 Clostridiales bacterium | reverse complement strand
GTAAGTCAAAATCCTTGCGAAAGCAAGCATTATTCCGGTTGAAAAGTTTGGAATACTATGAATTTTGCAAAATACAAAATCACTGCATCACGCCAAAAAAGTTTGAATGATTTTGACGGTTACGGACCTTTTTGACAGCCTGACAAGACCCGGTTCGGCTAAGCCGAACCGGGTCTTTGATATCAATGAAATGCGGCAGAGGAGTTTCCTCTGCCGCATGACTTTTTTCTTTATTCCGCCTTGTTGCCGGGCTTACGGCGGCGATGATAGCGGTGATGGTGTGCAGACTTTGTTTTTTGCGCGTTATCCGCTTCCTTCACAGCCTCTTTAGCGGGAGCAGCAGTCTTTCCGGTATCTGTCTTTGCTTCGACAGGTGTTTCCGGCTTTCCCTTACCGCCACGGCGGCGACGGCGATGCTTTGCCTGCTGCTCATTTGCCGCACTTTCTACAGCTGCTTCCGGTTTTTCAAGGATCGACGATGCCGGGGCAATGGTTTCCGCAGTCTTTTTCATCACTACGGGCTCCAGATAGGTGGAGAAGGCCGGTGTTTCGGTCTTCTTCTGCGGGCGGTTGCCGGAGATTGGTGCAAGATCGTCGGGAATCGGCTCGTCCGTCTTTTTCGCCTTGCCGTTGCGCAGAACGCAGATATCGCAATTTTTATGGCAGACGATCGTATCCGGCTGCTTTTCCAGTCGGACATGCGCCGACTGCTTGAGAAGATTGACATCCGTGACAGTACCGCGTCCGTCGGGAGTATCAACAAAGGATTCCGCCTTCGGACTGGTGCGCAGCAGGTCTTCATAGGCTTCCTGCTCGTAGTTAAGACAGCACATCAGTCTGCCGCAGGTACCGGAAATCTTGGTGGGATTTAAGCTTAAATTCTGTGTTTTTGCCATTTTGATCGAAACCGGCTGGAAGTCATCTAAGAACTCTCCGCAGCAAAACGGTCTGCCGCAGATGCCGAGACCGCCGACCATTTTCGCCTTGTCTCGTACACCGATCTGGCGCAGCTCAATGCGGGTGTGCAGAACGGAGGCGAGGCTTTTGACCAGTTCACGAAAGTCCACGCGACCGTCTGCGGTAAAGAAAAACAGGATTTTGCTGCCGTCAAAGGCATATTCCGTCGAAACAAGCTGCATATCCAGCTTCAGCTCGTCGATTTTCTGCTGGCAGATCTCAAAGGCGCGTTTTTCACGGCTTCGGTTTTCTTCCATGATCTTTTTATCCTGCGCTGTCGCAATACGGACAACAGGGCGCAGCGGTGCGACGACTTCCCGTTCTGCTACGGGGTGATTGCCGCGGACGCAATGCCCGAGCTCCGGACCGCGCGAGGTATCAACGATGACTTCGTCTCCCGTGCGAACGGTCAATTTTGCAGGATCAAAGAAAAAAATCTTTACATTGTTGCGAAATTGAATGTCGCAGACGGTAACGGTATTTATCTGAGTTGTAGATTTCATAGTAACTCCTTATGATTCAGACAGCTTGACGCAGAGCATTCCGCAGATATGAGCGGTGCCTGCATTGGCGTCCGTCAGGGTAATTGCGTTTTGCAGAGCTTCCACAGCGTGAAGCAGCTGTGCATCCGTACGGCTCTGCGCGATTTTTTTACATTCCGGGCCGATCGCGGGCAACCCGCTCCGACTTGTGGCGGCGGATGATACTAATTCCGTCCATTGCAGCAGGATCGGTCGAAGCTGTTCGCGTTTCAGACGCTCCATCGGCGTTAAAACGCGGAGCAGCGCACCGGCATTGCCCTCACAAAAGGCTTCGGCAAACGCTTTGGTCTGCGGCAGCAGCTCGGTACCCTCGCTCAGCAGGTCGATCGCCTGCCCGAGATAACCGCCGGAGCGGAGCATTGCGCTGTGCAGTGCATCGGACGAGGCATCGGGAAAGCGGGCAGACAGCGCAGAGCGCAGCAGCGCATCGCCCAGCGGCGAAAGACTCAACTCCACGCATCGGCTCCGTATTGTCGGAAGAAGCTGCTCGGGATGCTCTGCCAGCAGGAGAAAAACGCCGTAAGCGGGCGGCTCCTCAATGCATTTGAGCAGCGCATTTTGCCCCTGCGAATTCAGATCCTGTGCCCGCGGGAACAGATAAATCTTTTTTGAACCCTCATTGGGGCGGATATAGAGGTCGGCGCAGGTGTCGCGCACCAGTCTGACGGGAATGGTTTTCCTTTCCGGGTCATCGACGGTGATGACATCGGGATGCAAGCCGGACAGTGCCTTGCGGCACTGGGAGCACTGACCGCAGGGACGGCTTGCGGCGGTGCATTGCATGGCGGCGGCAAGCAGGCGTGCAAGCGTATGCTTGCCGGATCCGACAGGACCGGACAGAAGATAGCAGTGGGAGAGCTGCCCGCGGGACAGCGAAACGGACAGACGCTGCTTCAAAGCATCATTGCCGAGAAGTGCATGAAAGTCCATCGTTTTCCCTCCTGTTGTGCTTCCGTTCTCCTAAATTCAGCCCATACAAATTTATTATAACGCCTGCACGGGCATTTTTCCACTAAAATTTCATGAAAACCGAAAAAAAGCAGAAATTGTCAGTCAAAAGCCAGACCAAGATATGAATTTTCGGGAAGCGCAATCGGTCGCAGCGGTTTTATCATCCCGAACGGAAGGTCATCACCCTGCGTCGAAACGACAGCCTTCTGACAGCCAAGCTTTTGTGCCAATGCTGCTGCGGCTTCGGGGCAGTAGGGGAGCAGCTCCTTGATCAGCAGGCAGTCATCCTGCTTTTCCGCCGCCGCACAGCAGACGGTATCCGCTGCTTCCAGACGGTAAAGACCGGCACCGCTTGCCTCACTGCTGCACCTTTGCAGCTCAAGCAGGGAGACATCAAAGGAGACAAAGGAGCCGTAAAGCTGTAATTCGCGGATGTTGCGGTAGGCATCGGCGTTGATCTTTGTGATTTTTACATCGGACTGTTGTGCCGGTATTTCGTATCTGCTGTGATAGAACGCGGTC
>PITX01000200.1 GCA_017577345.1 Clostridiales bacterium | reverse complement strand
GAAGGGACTCGAACCCCCGACCTACTGGTTCGTAGCCAGTCACTCTATCCAACTGAGCTACCGGCGCATACTACGCTTAACGCGCTCAAATATAGTATCACACCGTACCGGAAAAAGCAAGTACTTTTTTAACTTTTTTTATTTTTTAATCCTCAGGGCTTAACTCCACGGCTCTGCGCAAAATGCTCATCGCAGGAACCGGCTTGGGTAGCTGCATCCTGAACACCATCTGCGGATTACGCGGCTCATCCAGAACATTGCCTTCCATATCCTGCATACATGGAACAATCATCGCAAATGGGCGCAGATCCGGCCCGACGATTTCGATCTCATCCCCTGATGCAAATTTATTTCGCAGAGACAATGTCGCCATACCGTTTTTATCACATTCCGTCACAATGGCGCAAACCTGCCACTCACGAATATAGCGTGAATTCTGATAATACTGTCCCGGCTGACCGTAGAAAAAGCCTGTCGCGTAACGCCGATGTGATACATGCTCCACTTCATCTCGCCAGATTGGATCAACCGGTCTGCCTGCCGCTACATCATCGATCACATGACGGTAGGCACCTGTGACGATAGCAGCATAATAGGCGGATTTCGCCCGTCCTTCAATTTTCAGGCAATCCACACCGACCTTCATCAGATCGTCGATATGATCGATCATACACATATCACGCGAATTCATGATGTAGGTTCCCTTTTCATCCTCAAAGACGGGGAAATACTCACCCGGGTGCTTTTCTTCCATCAGCGCATACTGATAGCGGCAAGGCTGTGCACAGGCACCGCGATTGCTGTCTCTGCCTGTCATATAATTTGAGAGCAGGCAGCGTCCGGAATACGAAACACACATTGCGCCATGTGCAAAGGTCTCGATTTCCAGCTCTTTCGGCGTCTTGAGCCGAATTGTACTGATTTCCTCCAAGGATAATTCTCTTGCAAGGACAATGCGCTTTGCACCGAGGTCATACCACGCATTCGCGCAGGCGTAGTTTGCAATGCTGACCTGCGTGGAAACATGGCGTTCACAGTGCGGCGCATACTTCTCCGCCGCACGGAACACGCCGAGGTCGGCAATGATCAACGCATCAACTCCGCAGGCCTCCAGTCGCTCCAGATGTGCCGGAAGTCCTGAAAGCTCGTCATTGCGCGGCATCGTATTCACGGTCACATGCACCTTGACATTATGCTTATGTGCAAATCGTACCGCCTCAGGCAGCTCCTCCGGGGAAAAATTCCCCGCAAAGGAACGCATACCGAAGCTTGTCCCGGCAAGATACACCGCATCTGCGCCGTAGAGAACGGACATCTTCAGCCGTTCCATATCCCCTGCCGGTGCAAGCAGCTCCGGTTTCTTAACCGTTATCATCGTTCTGCTCTCCGAGGAAGCGGTTATGCTCCTCATAGGTTTCCGAGAAGTGATGGGCACCGGTCGAGCGATCCAGTGCATAGTAATAGTAGCCCGTGTCGGACGGATAAAGCGCGGCAGTGATGCTCGACAGGCCGGGATTGGAAATCGGCCCTGCGGGCAGACCGGTATGCGTATAGGTGTTATACGGGCTGTCAACCTGCTTGTCCGCTTCGGTCAGCTCACGGCTGATACCGCCGAGCGCATAAATCAGTGTTGCGTCAACATTCAGATACGGATAGTCCGCAGGTCTGCACAGCCGGTTGTAGATGACCGATGCGATATTGCTGCTTTCGCTCGCTCCTGCGCTTTCCTTTTCGATCATGGAGGCAACGGTGATCAAATCATAGACCGTCAGTTTGTGCGACGAAACATAAGCTTCGTCATAGCCTGCATAGCCCAGGTGCTCGGCAATCATTGCATTCAGATTATCCAGCTGTTCCTGCGCTTCATCGGAGAATTTGCGCTCAAAGTTCGTCAGAAGCTTGTCCAGCACACGCTCGGGGTCGTCATTTTCATAGAAATCATAGGTGTCCGGGAACAGGAAGCCCTCCAGGCGGTTGTCCGCACCGTAGGGAATCCCATCCAGGAACCAGTAGTCGAATTCTGTCCCCGCGGCAGCCTCTTTCAGTTCCTCCGCCGTGCATACATTGTTCTTCTCCATCAGCTCGAACATCTGCGCACAGGTCATACCCTCGGGAATCATGACACGGACGGTGGTACGGTTCGGGCTGTTAGCGATCATGTTATTGACCAACGCATGATAATCATAGTTGTAGCAGATGACATAGGTCCCGGGATCCATGGTCGTTTCGGAGTCTGTAAAGTCGCAGTAGAGTTTGAACAGCCACGGATACTTGATGACGCCCTGCTCCTTGAGCATCTGACCGATGTCCTCTACACTGTCGCCGTCGTTGATCGTCACGGTCAGTGTTTCATCCGAGCGACCGAAGGCAAGGACATCCTGCGCACATTCCCAAACGCCGTAGCCGAGACCGACAGCGATCAGTCCGACGATGACGATATAGAGAATGATTTTGACAAACAGCGGTACGATGCGCTTTTTCCGCTTCTGCTTCGGTTTTTCCGGAGGCAGCGCATCCTCGCCATCGTCTTCGTCGTATTCGTAGTCATATTCTTCTTGCGAAACAACCTCTTCCGGCGCAGGTTCCTCGTATTCGCCGTAGCCCTTGAAGGCATCGCCGAAATCCGGCATAAAGTCCGGCTCCTGCGGTTGCAGCTCCGGTGCATCTGCATCCTCTGCGGGAAGCGTCTCCTCCACGGGAAAATCCGCCGCTTCCTCCGGCTCATGATCAATCTGCTGCTTGATCTCCGCAATCAGATCGTCCACGGACAAATCATTCTCCGGGATATCAGGCGTGTTCAAATCAAAATTATCAGCCATACTTATCTCCTTTATCGGTAAACTGCACCGGAGGCAACTTTTGCAGCCGTTGCTTTTCCGCACAGTACCTCAACCAATACAAGCGCAAAGTCAAACGCCGTGCCGGGTGCTTTTCCGGTGATCACTCAGCCGTCGATCACCGCGTTTTGCCGCAGGGCTTTGCGC
>PITX01000199.1 GCA_017577345.1 Clostridiales bacterium | reverse complement strand
CGCGCAAGCAGCGGCGCGACCAGGCGGCTGTCAAGCCACTCGATCGCCTGAACCTTTCCGCTCAGGTCACCGTTATGCGTGCATTCGTCCGGTGCTTCCAGATGGAGGCAGACAAAGTCATACTCGTTCACTTTCTGCCATGTCGCTTCCAGCTTGCCTTCAAAATTGGTGTCGATCTCGCCGGTCGCACCCTCGACCTCGACCATTTCGAGTCCGCGCAGCACACCGATCCCGTGACAGATCGGAACTGCGCTGATGACTGCGCCGCCGCAGCCATACTCCTGCTTGAAGTCCGGCAGAGAGACCGCCGTCCCTTCCGCCCAGAACCAGATGCCGTTGGCACCCATCTTGCCGCAGGCACGGCGCTTTTCCGTGACCGGATGGTGTTCAAGCACTTTATTGGCAAGCTTCTGCAGCTCCGTAAACTTCTGCGCACGCTCATTGCCGCAGGGAAGCAGCGCCCCGCACTTTTCCCCCAGATGGTCATGCGGCGGAGCAAACCGGATCCCGGAGAAATCGCCGTTGTGCTCCACGGCAAGCGGACGGAAGGTCGGAACGGGCGGGATCTCCATATCGTATTTTTTGAGCGCTGCAGCAAATTCCGGATCGGCGGTCAGAGCGTTGATTGTTTCCAGCGCATCCGCGCCGGAGATCGAACCGGCACTGTGTGAGAGAATGCGCTTTTCTTCATAGGGCATATCGCCCCCGTTGTTCACAGTTCGTTCGCGCTGACGACGCCCTGCACCCCGCGCAGCAGCTCCAAAAGCGCATCTGTTCCGATTTTTTTGTTCAGCTGCAGCATGAACAGAGCGCACGAGCCGCGGTTTTTCCCTTCGTCCGTGCGGGTGATCTCGAGATTCATAACCTTGACGCCGCGGTTTTTCAATTCCTGCAGCACCGTCTCAAGGCAGTCCTTGTCCTGATACTCAAGATACAGATTGATGATCGGTGCGCGGTCGAGCACCAGATTCTCCCAGCGCGAAAAGACCAGCTCGGCAAGCAGGATCAGCAGCGTTGCGGCAATGCCGCCCTCGTAAAATCCGCCGCCGAAGGCAAGCCCGACGATCGCCGCCGTCCACAGTCCTGCCGCGGTGGTCAGTCCCTTAACGCGCTGGTGCCGCGTGACGACGATCGCGCCCGCACCGATAAAGCCGATGCCGGAGACAACACTTGCGCCGATACGCGAAATGTCAAGGTAGTAGTGCATATTCAGAAACAGGAACTCGCTTGTCAGCGTCGTCATGGCGGCGCCGAGGCAGATGAGAATATGCGTGCGGAAGCCTGCACTGCGGCGTTTGAATTCGCGCTCCATGCCGATCAGTCCTCCGCAAAGCACGCTGAGCAGCAATCGCACAAAAATAGATATCACCGTAATATCGCGCAGGGAGTCAAAACACTTCAGCATACGGTTCCCCCCTCAGATTTCATTGACGGAACGCACGGTCTCCAGCTCGGAGATCGCCGTCATCAGCCGGGTATGCGGCATTTTCCGATTCATCCGCATGGAAAAGACCGCACTCGGATAGCCTGAACGCGTTTCGCTGCCGCGTTCGATGTCCACGTCATAAATCTGAACATTCTGCGCTTTGACGCAGCTGAGAATGTCCCCCATGTCATCGAGCGACGTAAATTCCACAAAAATATTGATATTTCTCGCGTTTTCGATGATATAGTTCTCCACCGCCGGTAAAAGGCTGATACAAAGAAGCATCAGTGCAAATGCGATGATGACGCATTCGTAGCAGCCCGCGCCGATGGCGATGCCGAGGCTTGCCGACGCCCAAAGTCCCGCCGCGGTGGTCAGACCCTTGACCTCCTGCCTGCCGGTGATGATGATCGTACCGGTGCCGAGAAAGCCGATGCCGCCGATGACCTTTGCCGCAATGCGGCTGACATCTGTCGTGCGTCCGACAAGCGATGCGTCCGCAGACCACACCGTCGTAAGCATCACATAAAAATACTGGCTCAGAATTACGCTCAGCGTTGCACCGAGACACACGAGCATATAGGTGCGAAGTCCCGCCGCGCGGCGCTTTCTTCCGCGCTCCATGCCGATCATCCCGCCGCAGACCATCGCAAGCGACAGGCGCAGGAAAACCGACGCCATGCTCAGCTCCCGCAGAAAATCAAACGCTGTTATCATATTGCCACCCCCGTTTCCTTTCCCATTTTACACCGGCACTGCGCCGAATGGAACTGCAAAAAAGCGCACTTTGCTTGCAATTCGCCATGCGCTCCGCTATAATGCCGATAGGTCAGTTCATATCGCCCAAGAAAGGTATTTGTGCTCACACGCGGACAGCGAGGACGCGAAGCGAGCCTCTGAGCCGCACCTCGCCGCTGCCGGCGGAAACAAACAGGGTCTCCCCTTTTTTCGCCGTTACCGTTTCGCTGCCGCACGCCACCGTTCCCTCACCGTCGAGAACGAGGAGCGCGAGGAACGATTCCTCCCCGCACACGGTCATCTGCGGCGCAGCGAGAAGATCAACGGTAAAATACTCGCAGCAGGCAAGATGACCGCCGCAGTCCTGCGTCGGGACGCCCGATGACCGGCGTGTCACGTCCAGCGCCTGCGCGATGTGCAGGGCGCGGGGCTTACCGTCCGCACCGAGGCGGCCGTAGTCGCACACGCGGTAGGTAACGTTGCTGCTCTGCTGCACCTCCGCGACCATGATGCCGCGGCGGATGGCATGAATGGTGCCGGCAGGGACAAACACCACATCGCCTGCCTTGACCTTTACGCGGTGCAAGACCTCAGGGAGTGTACCTTCCGCGATGCGGCGGGCAAATTCTTCCTCGGAAACATCGCGCTCAAACCCACAGTAAAGGAAGCTGTCCGGCTCGGCAGAGAGGATATACCACATCTCCGTCTTGCCATTCTGCCCCTCGTGGGTGTGGGCGTAGGCGTCGTCAGGGTGGACCTGAACGGAGAGATCCTCTGCCGCGTCAATGAGCTTGATAAGAATCGGAAGGTCCGCAGAGCAC
>PITX01000198.1 GCA_017577345.1 Clostridiales bacterium | reverse complement strand
GCCTTACGCATGGCAAGGAAGGTCGCCTGCAGAATATTGATTTCGTCAATGGTCTTTTCGTCAACCATGGCAATGCCGTAAGCAACAGCCTGCTCCGTGATGATGTCAAAGAGTGCACGGCGGCGCTTATCGGACAGCTTCTTGGAGTCATTCAACCCTTCAATTTCCAGATCGCGCGGCAAAATGACAGCCGCAGCGCAGACGGGACCTGCCAGAGGTCCTCTGCCCGCCTCATCCACGCCGCAGATCAGATCAAAGCCTTTCTCAAAGGCGGCGTGCTCATAGTTCCAAAACTCACTCATTTTTCAGGCTCCTCTAAAGTAAATCGTCCGATCTTGCAGCTGCGGTATTCCTCCAACAGCACTCTTGCCATGCGCTCCGTGTCGATCTCGCCGCGTGAAAGCAGGAAGCCGCGTTTTCTGCCTGCCTCCTCCAAAAGCTCATAGCCCTTGGCATCAGCCGGCATATCTATCTTATAACGCTCGCGCAGGGCATCGGGATAGCGATTCCAAAGCAATGCGATCAGATTGCAGGCAAGCGTCTCCGTATCAAGAATATCGTCCTTGACCGCGCCGGTATAGGCAAGGCGTCTGCCGACCTCCTCGTCATCAAACTTCGGCCAAAGAATTCCGGGGGTATCCAATAGCAGCAATCCCTTATCTACCGTGACCCACTGCTTGCCGCGTGTCACGCCGGGACGGTTTTCCGCCTTTGCACCCTTTCGGCCGGAAATCTGATTGATAAAGGTCGATTTGCCGACATTCGGAATGCCGACGATCATCAGCTTAAGGGGTTTGTTGACAAAGCCGCGCTCCTGATAGCGCTGCAGTTTTTCCGCAAGAAGCTCTCGCACCGCAGGAATAAAGCGGTCGATCCCTTTGCGGCTCTTGCAGTCCGTCATGAGAACACAATAGCCCTTGCTCTTAAAATAATCGCTCCATCGTGCTGTAGCATCGGGGTCTGCAAGGTCGATCCGGTTCAGAATGACCATGCGCGGCTTATTGCCGCATATCGTATCGATATCGGGATTGCGGCTTGCCATCGGGATCCGGGCATCGATCAGCTCGCAGACGGCATCGACCAGCTTCAGATCCTCCTCCATCTGGCGGCGTGTCTTTGTCATATGCCCCGGATACCACTGGATGTTCATTTTATCGTCCATTATGATACCGTTCCGATCCGTCCGAAATCACGCTTTCCCGTCGCCTCATCCTGCCCCGGCAGAACGATCAGAAGCACCTTTCCGAGTACCTGATTGAGCCTGATCTGCCCGATTTCCGAATAACGGCTGTCAGCAGAGTTGTTGCGGTTGTCACCCATGACAAAGATGCAATCCTTGTCCACTGTGACCTCCATGGGGACGGGATATTTGGCAAGCATCATTTCTTTGATATACGGCTCATTCAGCATGACACCGTCCACAAATACGCGTAGATTGTCCTTATCGTCATAGTCAATGAGCACGGTCTGCCCCTCGGTTGCAATGACTCTCTTGACGATCGGCTCACCGTCACGGAATTCCAGTTTCCGTGCGACAATGATGTCGCCGTATTCCAGGTCGCCCATGATGAGGTTACTTTGCAGGGCAAGATAATCGCTGTCGTGCAGTGTCGGCATCATGGATTCGCCGTTTACGCCGACCAGCCGGACAAAAAAAACAAAAATCAGCGTGATCGCCGCAAGAATATAGACAAGGTCGTGCAGTAAAGAATATATATCGTAAAGGAAGCCGCTTTTATTCTCTTCCATATTTGTTAATCCTTTCGTGCGTTCATAGTTTTCCTAATATTTGATTATACACCAAAGCGTAACGAAAATAAAGCAAAAAATGCAAAAAATCGTCCGGCTCAAAAGCCGGACGATTCAGACTTATAAGCTCTTTAATCTTGCTTCGCTTTCAGCGAGCTGTTTCAGCAGAGCTTCCAGCTTTTCCGCCTTTGCACGCTCGGCGGCAACGACAGCCTCCGGTGCCTTGGCGATAAAGCCTTCATTGCCGAGCTTCGCGCGGATACCGGCAAGACCCTTTTCGGTCTTTTCCTTTTCTTTGGCAATGCGCTCCAGCTCTTTTTCCACATCCACAAGCTGGCTCATCGGCATATAGAGCGTTGCATCGTGCGTGACACAGGATGCCATGGACTCATGTCCCTCCGGCTCTGCCGCGGAAATCACGACCTCATCGGCATAGGCAAGTCTCGTCATGAAGCCCTTGCCTGCTTCAAAGACTTCCGGCTTCTGTGTGACGATGTAAAGCGTGCACTTCTTGGAGGGCGGTACATTCATCTCCGCTCTGCGGTTACGCACGGAACGAATGGCGTTCATAATGCTCTCCATAGCACCTTCCTCCGCCTTGAAGCTGAGGTCTTCACGGAATTTCGGCCATGATGCGATGATCAGTGCCTCGCCGTCATGCGGAATCGCCTGCCAGATCTCCTCGGTGATGAACGGCATAAACGGGTGCATCAGACGCAGGATTTGATCAAGCACATACAGAAGCACCTTCTGCGCAACGAGCTTGCTTGCCTCATCCTCGCCGTACAGGCGGGACTTTGTCAGTTCAATATACCAGTCACAATAGCTGTCCCAAATGAAGTCGTAGACCTTCTGCACGGCGATGCCGAGCTCGTACTTGTCAAGATTCTCCGTCACATCGTAGATGAGCGTATTCAGCTTGGATAAGATCCACTTATCCGCAGTTTCCAGTTCGGAAAGTGCGGGCAGCTCGTTCTTATCAATGCTGAGGTTCATCATGACATAGCGGCTTGCATTCCACAGCTTATTGGCAAAGTTGCGCATTGCCTCGCATCGTTCAACATAGAAGCGCATATCGTTGCCGGGAGAGTTCGCCGTGATCATGTTCATGCGCAGTGCATCAGAGCCGAAGCGGTCGATCATTTCCAGCGGGTCAATGCCGTTGCCGAGGGACTTCGACATCTTTCTGCCCTTGTCGTCACGGACAAGACCGTGAATGAGGACAGTGTGGAAGGGCGG
>PITX01000197.1 GCA_017577345.1 Clostridiales bacterium | reverse complement strand
CAACCACGATCTGCTGGACGACCTGATGGCTTACGGCCTGAATCAGATCGAGTACGCTCTGGATACCGACGACAAGAACGTCCGTGAGGAGCGCCTGACCGCTGCCCGTCTAGACTTTGCTGATAAGTTCGCTGAAAAGTACGAGGACTTCGAAACCCATATCGAGGTCTGCCTGTACAAGATGCAGAAGAAGGTCGTCAAGAAGTGGTTGCTTGCCGGCAAGCGTGTTGACGGTCGCCAGATGGACGAGATCCGTCCGCTGGATGCCGAGGTCGGCGTTCTGCCCAGAGTTCACGGCTCCGGTCTGTTCTCCAGAGGTCAGACGCAGGTTCTGTCCATCTGCACGCTGAACACCATGTCTGCTGCACAGAAGCTGGACACTATCTACTCCGAAGAGACCAAGCGCTATATCCACCATTACAATTTCCCGTCCTTCTCCACCGGCGAAGCCCGTGCCGCCCGTTCGACCTCCCGTCGTGAGATCGGTCACGGCTCTCTGGCGGAAAAGGCTCTGCTGCCTGTCATCCCGAGTCTGGAAGAGTTCCCGTACGCGATCCGCGTGGTCTCCGAGGTTCTGTCCTCCAACGGCTCTACCTCTCAGGGCTCTATCTGCGGCTCTACGCTGGCTCTGATGGACGCAGGCGTTCCCATCAAGCGTCCGGTCGCAGGTATTTCCTGCGGTCTGATCTCCGATCAGGAGACCGGCGAGTGGAGAACCTTCACCGATATTCAGGGTGTTGAGGACTTCCACGGCGAGATGGACTTCAAGGTCGCCGGTACCACCGAAGGCGTTACCGCGATCCAGATGGATCTGAAGAACAAGGGTCTGACCATGGAAATCATTGCCGATGCGCTGGAGCGCTGCCGCAAGGCGCGTCTTGAGATCCTCGAGCAGGTCATGCTGCCCTGCATCCCTGAGCCGCGTCCCGAGGTTTCCGAGTTCGCTCCCAAGATGATCTCCATGCAGATCCCCGTGGACAAGATCCGCGAGGTCATCGGTTCCGGCGGCAAGACCATTCAGAAGATCTGTGCCGATACCGGTGCCAAGGTCGATATCGACGATGACGGCAATGTGTTCATCGCTGCGGTTGACAGTGCTGCGGGATATGCCGCAAAGAAGATGATCGACGACATCTGCTTCGTCCCCGAAGTCGGTGCTTTGTATTACGGTAAGGTCGTCCGTATCCTCCCGATCGGCGCATTCGTCGAGATCGCTCCGGGTCATGACGGCATGGTGCATATTTCCAAGCTGGAAAACCGCCGTGTGGAAAAGGTTGAGGATGTTCTCAATGTCGGCGATATGACTTGGGTCAAGTTCATGGGCTTCGACGAGAAGGGCCGCGCAAACTTCAGCCGCAAGGATGCACTGAAGGAAATGGCAGAGTCTGAACAGTAATAGAATTACACCCCGTCCGGAGGCAGTCCGGACGGGGTATTGCTTTTATTCGCGGTACAGCAGCAGGGAAAACCATGTAACGATGTTGCCGCCATATTGGCAGTCGATGCCGTACTTTTCCGCAAGCACCGTGACGACGATGCCGTGGCTTTCCACACAGGGAAACATCTGCCTGGGATGACGGCACGGTGCGGACAGGTAGGTACATTCCTCACATGAGGCGCAGGAATCGGCGGAAAGCGGATAGACATCTAACCCCTGCGCTCTGAGAAGCTCCGCGACCTTACGCGTCACTGCCTCATGCGCAGGACGCGTTGCAAGCGTCTGCGCCATGTCGGCAATATCTTCGACCTCGGTCAGCGTGGCGATCAGCAGACCGTCGGGATAGGAAAGACAGGTTTCTCTGCATTGCGCCACACTGCCGACCGCCGGAGGACATGCCCACGAGGTGCCGAAGCGCGGACATTCCTGCTCGCAGATCGTACGGACGCGTTCGGAAAACACAAGCTCGTCTGTGCGGAAAAAGGTGTACTGCGCGATGGGAAGCAGCGCAAGCTGTTCTTCCAGAGCGGCAATGTTCATCGCGCCTCCTCCTTCAGATACAGCAGGTCATGTGAAATCGGCGTGCAGAACAGGCGGCGCACCTCGGCAGGCTCTTCGGTCTGACCGAGGATCCACATCAGCTTTGCAAGCGCGGCTTCTGTCGTCATATCGTACGCCTCCAAGAGATGCAGGTCGTTTTTCAGATGGAAACCGACATCGTAGACCGCCAGATTACTGCCCTCGTTCTGTACCTGCGTGGTCATCACAATGGTCTTGCCGCGCTCAATGGCGGAGCGGATCACATCGAAAAAGCCGCTTCCTTGATAGGAGGGCAGTCCGCCGACACCGTAGCTTTCCACGATCACGGCATCGTTATGCTCAAGAAGGTAGGAAAGCAGACCGCAGTCTGCTCCGGGGATCATCTTCATCAGCCCGACACGGGCATTGAGTTTGTTATAGAAGATGGGCGCAGGCAGGCTGGTCGGACGGATATACTCCATGAGAAAGCCGTTCTGCAGGACAGCCAGAGACGGATAGTTGATGCTGGAAAACGCCTGCAGACTGGTCGTATGCGTCTTTCTTGCACGGGTACCGAGAATGACGCGCCCGTTGAAGACGATCACAACGCCGCACAGGTCGGATACCGCGACGCGGAAGGCATCGACAAGATTTGTTTTGGAATCCGTGTTTTCAAACAGAATCGGCTTCTGCGCACCGGTCAGAATGATCGGTTTCGGGGAATACTGTATCAGATAGGAAAGTGCGGCGGCGGTATATGCCATCGTATCCGTGCCGTGCGCGATCACAAAGCCGTCGTATTTTGCAAAATTTTCGCGGATGGTATTTGCGATCGCCAGCCAGTGGTCGGGCGTGATATTCGTGGAATCCATGGAGAATAACTGCCTGCAGGTCACATCACACAGCTCTGTGACCTCCGGCACATTCTCGATCAACTGCTCCGTTGTCAGTACGGGAATCAGACCGCTGTCCGTCATACCGGAGGCAATCGTTCCGCCGGTGCCGAGCATCAGAACCTTTTTCATCGCATAGCGACTCCTTCCGAT
>PITX01000196.1 GCA_017577345.1 Clostridiales bacterium | reverse complement strand
GCTTTGCGCCGAGATTCTGACTGACAAAAGTCGTCAGTGCCATAGTAAAGCAGGTGATCGGCAGAAAGGCAAAGCCCTCCACCTTCGCATAGGTGCCGCAGCCGGCTACCGTTTCCTCACCGAAGGAATTGATATTCGCCTGCACAACAACATTGGCAAAGGCAATGATGGAATTCTGCACGCCGGAGGGCAGTCCGTATTTGATAATCTCTTTGAGCATGGGCAGATGGAAAGAGATCCGGCGGAAATGAAGCTGATATTCCGTTTCATAGTGAGACAGGCGGTACAGGCACAGAATGACACTGACAAACTGGGAAATCGTGGTTGCAAGTGCCGCTGACCAAACACCCCAGCCGAATCCGCCGACAAAAAGGAAGTCCAGCGCGATATTGACAAGGGAGGAAAAAATCAGATAGTACAGCGGATGCTTGCTGTCCCCCACCGCACGGAGGATTCCCATGCAGAGGTTATACATGACGATGCCGATCGAGCCGAGGAAATAGTAACGGAAATATTCCACCGAGAAAGGCATGACTTTTTCCGGCGTACCCATCAGCTCCAAAATCCACGGTGTCAGTCCCACGCCGATGCCGGTCATCAGCAGTCCGGCGGCAAGTCCGAACGCCACGGTGGTATGGACGGAAATATGTAGTTTTTCAAGGTCTCTTGCGCCGTAATAGCGCGAAATCACGACTCCTGCGCCGACGGCGATGCCACCGAAAAATCCGACCAGCAAAAATACGAGACTGCCGGTCGAAGTGACTGCCGCATATTCTGCGTCACTCAGATAGTGCCCGACGATCCAGGCATCGGCGGTATTATAAAGCTGCTGAAAAATCTGTCCCAGCAGGATCGGCATGGCAAATGCGATCAGGCCCTTCCAGATCGGTCCCTGCATCAATGAGTCGTTCTGTTGTTTCAATCTGCTGCGCTTCCTTTAATAGATTTGTATTATCATATCACATCACAAAGCATACCTCAATTGCTATTCTTGACATTTTATGACCGGAAAACATACCCTGCGGCACAAAGCGGCGAAATTCGCGTTTTTTCATTGACTTATGTCTACCGAAGAAGTATAATAAATCAGATAAATTCAGATTGGAGCTTCCAAAATGAAAAAATTCCTGATTACTTTGCTCGTCCTGGTATTGCTTGCCGGAATTATATTCGGGCTGTATTACTTCTTCTGGACGGCTGACAATTTTGCCTCTCTCGGCGCAAGCGCAATGGAGGACGGAAAGTATTCCAAGGCAGTTTCCCGTTACGAGATGGCGGTGAAGCTGGACCCCGACAATGCAGAATACGTGCTTTCCCTTGCTGATGCGTGTATCGCAGACGGCAGCTATACCAAAGCTGAGCGTGCCCTGATCACTTCGATCAAGGATGCACCCTCTGTTGCACTGTACACGAAGCTTTCCTCCGTCTATGTCGCGCAGGACAAGCTGTTTGACGCGCAGAAGATGCTCGACAGCATCACCGACCCGACGATGCGCGGCGAAATTGATGCCCTGCGTCCTGCTGCCCCGGTCTTTACGCCGGAACCCGGAGAATACGATGAATATATCGACCTCACGATAGAGAGTAACAGCGATCTGACCTATTTCTCTCTGGATGAGCAGTATCCCTCTGCCGCTTCTGATGCCTACAATGCGCCTGTTGCACTGCCTGCCGGTACAACACAGGTCAGTGCAATCACCGTCAGTGAGGACGGACTCGTCAGCCCGCTTACAGTCAGCGAATATACGATCGTCGGTGTGGTCGAAGAGGTCGTCTTTACCAGCCCCGAGCTGGAAGCCTATGTGCGCGATACGCTCTTTATCCCGCGTACAAGCAAGATCATGACTGATGATATCTGGAAAATCACCGAGCTTGTCCTGCCGGACAATGTCACAGAATATCATGATCTCATTTACTTCACCAAGCTGAAAAAGCTTGTTATCAACGAAAGCCCGCTTTCCTCCTGTGTATTCCTTTCTGCCATGCCCGATCTTGAGGTTTTAGACCTTTCAGGCTGTGTGTTCACACCGGAAGATATGGATCTGATCGGCAGACTGACCAATTTGACGGAGTTGAATCTCAGTAAATGCGGTCTGACCAATGTTGCTTCTCTTGCCAACCTGAAAGATATTGAATATCTTGATCTTTCTTTCAACAGCATTTCCGACATCAACGCTTTGGGTAGACTGAAATATATGAAGAAGCTGAATCTGCAAAGCAACGCCGTTTCCTCTCTTGAGGCACTTAAAAATGCCGGAAAGCTGCAGGAGCTGAATATTTCCGAAAACGACATTCCCTCCCTTGCACCATTGACAGGATGCTCAGAGCTGGAAAAGCTGATTGCGGATGACAACGACATCGCGGATATCGGTGTTGTCGCCAAGATGCCGGAGCTTGCCACCTTCTGTGCATCGAGAAATATGATCTTCGATGCAAGTGCCGTCGCTTCCTGCCCGGCTCTCACACATCTGGAGCTTGCGGACAATGAGATCAGCAATATTGACATGATTGCTTCCATGCCTCAGCTTACCTATCTCGATGTCAGCCATAATCTGATCACCGCCATTCCGGAGCTGAATACGGAGGAAAGCAAGCTCAGTCAGTTCTATGCCTCCTACAACAAGCTGGAGAGCGTTGCGCATCTGGCAGGTCTGTTGGAGCTGACCTATGTCAATGTGGACTACAATGACAACATTGAGGACATTGAGTGCCTCACCCCGTGCTACATGCTTGTGCAGGTGGATGCCTTCGGAACAAAGGTGGAAAAGGTCGAGCAGCTTCTCAGCATGGGTGTCATTGTGAATTATGATCCCACAACTGCACCATCGTATGTCGGCTGATATAAATGGAAATCCCGTCGGAAACTCCGACGGGATTTCCCAGCGTGTCGAAAAACCCTTTTCGACACGCTGACAGGCTGTCAAAAAGTTCGGAAGATAGGACGTTTGCGAGCGCCGCCAGTGGCGGAAACAGCGAGCAAAAAGGAGTGGCAGCGGTCGAAAAAATC
>PITX01000195.1 GCA_017577345.1 Clostridiales bacterium | reverse complement strand
AAGTAGTCGTCTGCATAGGCGACCTTGTCCTTGCCGTTCAGTGTTTTCTCGGTGACAATGACAAGATCAAGCTGATGTTTCTGGCTTACCTCATCCAGCCGCTTTGCGATCAGTGTTTCCTGTGCCGCCGTGAGCAGCTCTCCGTCATCGACCAGTCGGTTGGAATGCGCGGAGGTTTCCTCGCCGCCGGACACGGTCACGGGAGCTTCCGTCCACTCCGGCACCTCGGTTTCCGTTGGCGCATCCGTCAGCAAAGTAAGTGGACGCTCCGTCGGGTTCAAATGCTCAAGGGCAAGGCTGTAATAGGCGCGAATACCGCCTGTGTAGGAGCTGTCCTCGGCATAGACATCCATGATCGCGTTCAGATCGTCGTCGGTCAGTCGATCCTTTGCCGCACCGGAGGCGCTGATATAATACGAGGTCGGACCCTCCATCAGAATAACACGATCGGCATAGAAGCCATGCGCCTCGGAAAACTGCGTCGCAAAGTCCGCAGACTCCATGCCGTCTAAGTCCTCCGTGATGATAAAATACAGAGCAATGCCGGTGTCTTCATATATTTCCTGCGCTTCCCTGCTGAGGCTCTCCGGATCGGAAATGACATCGCGCAGGTCAAACACGAAGCCCTCGGATGAAGCAAAGCCCGGCAGTACCGTACAGGCGCACAGCGCAAGGACAAACAGGAGAGAAATCAGTCGTTTTTTCATCGCATTTCCCTCCTTATATGATGTCAAGGAAGCGCAGAAGCAGAAGCACGCCGAAGGACAGTGCGCCTAAAATAGCCGCCCACAGTGCCCACCAGCGCCAGAATGCGCCCTTGTCCATCGGCAGATCGCCGACCATTTTGCCTGTCTGACCGTTCATCGCAAACAGGTAGTTTTGCCCCTGCCAGCTCGTCTGGAGCAGCCAGACCGGGTAGAGCGCATACTTCGCCTTGCCGTTGGAAAGGCTGATATTGCTGTTTTTCGGCACGACAGTCGAATAGCCGACTGCCGTCGATGCAAACGCCTGCTCCGTACTGCGTTTCACGCGCTCATTGGCACGCGCAACGCTCTGCTCTGCCGTAACATCGTAGCGATCCGCCAAAAAGCCGGACAGATAAGCCGTCTGAAAATCCACCGCCTGAGAAAAATCAAACGGCTCAATGGATTCCATCAGATCGTCAGCCATCTTGCTTGAGCCGTCCACGGGGACACGGTCAAAGCTGATGCGTCCGGCACGCAGAAGCGCGAAATGGCTGGTTTCTGTATAGTTATAGCGGGAATCGCTCCAGGCACGGATACGGGTCGCGCGGTACTCGATGCTTGCATCTGCATCGGCGTCAAACAGCCAGAACGGGACATAGACGCCCTTGATCTCATCGAGATGATTGTCGCTCCTGAACAGCTTCGGCACCAGTTTTTTGGAGCTGATATGCTTTTTCAGTGCCGCCTTTGCCGCTTCCTTATCCAGCTTGAACGGAATGACAAAGTCCGGCTTCAGGTCGCCTGCCAGACGACCGGTCAGCACAACGGGGTTGCCGCAGTACGGACAGCTTGTCGCCGCAGTCGTGGCATTTGTCACAAGCTCGCCGCCGCAGGATGTGCAGGTGAAAACGCCCATAGCATCCGCTTCGCCCTGTCCCCATTCGGAGCCTGCTTCCGTATCCCACTGCATTTCCTCCTGCGGTGCCTGCTGATTGAGAATGTCGTCATAATCCTGCAGGGTGCTCACATCAAAAGCGGTGTCACAGAAGGGACATTTCATCTGCTGCAGACCGCTGTCGAATTCGATCTTGCCGTCGCAGCAGGGACATTTATACTCAAGAATCGTTGCCATGAAATAACCTCATTAAATATTGGTCTGGTGCCTGTACAGACACCAGACCGGTTGATATTACTGAATATCCTTATCGTCAAAAGGGTCGCCGCATTCCGGGCAGAACTTCGGCGGATGCTGCGGATCCTCCGGCTCCCAGCCGCACTTGTCGCACTTGTACAGGGGAGCACCTGCGGGCTTCGGAGCACCGCATTCTGCGCAGAACTTGCCCTTATTGACCGCGCCGCACTTGCAGGTCCAGCCGTCAGCGGGCTTCGGAGCGCCGCATTCTGCGCAGAACTTGCCGGTGTTGACTGCGCCGCAGGCGCAGGTCCAGCCGTTTGCGGGAGCTGCCGCAGGAGCCGATGCCTGAGCCTGCTGCTGTGCCTGCTGCTGCTGACCCATGGCAAACAGGTTCTGAATATTTGCACCGCCTGCCTGACCTGCCATACCCATACCCATAAAGCCCATCATTGCGCCGTTGGGATTGTTTGCCGCACTCTGCATCGCGGCGCCCTGTGCGCTGGACAGATGTGCCGCCGCAGTGGTGATATCGGTAGACATTGCAGTTTCTTCCCACTCGGTGATCTTCTTGCGCTGATCGTCGGGGACGCTGACGGAATTGACCGCGAAGGAGACGATCTCCAGACCGCGGCGATCCTTCCATTCTGCGCTCAGCTCTTCATTCAGAGCGGCTGCCAGCTCCTTGGTATGCGCGGGGATCTCGTAGTACATGATCTTCTGCGCGGAGATCTTCGCCAGTGCCGGCTGCAGTGCGCTAAGAAGCTCGCCCTTGAGCATGCCGTCGATCTCGTCACGGCGGTATTCGCTGCTGACATTGCCGCAGACATTCGTATAGAACAGGAGCGGATCGACGATCTTGTAGGAATAGACGCCGTTGCAGCGCAGGTCAACGGAGAGCTTGTAGCCCAAACGCTCGTCAACGATGACGCGGAACGGGATCGGCGTGGCAGTGCCGTATTTGTTGTCGAGGATCTCCTTGGTGTTGAAATAGTAAACGCGCTGATCCTTGCCGGTATCACCGCCGTAGGTAAAACGCTTGCCGATGAGCTTGAAGGTCTCCTTGATGCTGTCACCCAGCTTGCCCGAGAAGATGCTCGGCTCGGTGGAGGTATCGTATGTAAATTCACCGGGCTCTGCACAGACCTCAACGATCTTACCCTGCTCGACAATGATCATGCACTGACCGTCGG
>PITX01000021.1 GCA_017577345.1 Clostridiales bacterium | reverse complement strand
CTGCCGAGCGTATGCCCGCGCATTGTCTCCACGCAGGCATGGCAGTCCACGCCTGCCGTAAACCCGGGTCCGACACCGACCACGCAGGGAGCATCGGTGATCCTCGTGCCGAGATTGCGCTTTGCAAGAATGGCATCGACCACGGCATCCGGCTTCAAATCGGCAATGCACGCAGCCTCCGGGTCTGCCAGAACGGGAATGTTCCCCCTTTTCAAAATCTCAAGTGCCTGCCGGGGCGACTGCGCAAATTCCGCCGTCACATCCTCGACCGTTATCGTTCCGCGCAGGATCGCCTGCGAAAAACAGACCGTTCTGCGGATCGCCGTGGGTCTTGCAAGGTCTGTCATGATAACCTGCTGCTTCGCGTGATGCAGACGCAGAGCAATGCCGGACGCCAGATCACCGGCGCCGCGTATCAATACGAGCATAGTATCTCTCCTTTTTGCGCTGATGCGACCGTAACCGGACAGGTAAGCCGTGCCGCCAGCTCCTTCGCCGCGGCAAGGGCTTCCGGTGTATCGGCCTGATTGATCAATATCTGTGTGTGCAGATGTTCTTTTTTTAATAAGCAAGCGACTGCTTCCGGCGAAGCAGTCTGTTCCCCCGAAAGCCGTGTGAACAGCTCCGGACGGTGGACGAACTGCTCCACCGGCTTGCCGATGCCTGAGGCACCCACAACGCAGATGACCTGATTTGCATTTTCCGGTATCACCGGCTCATGCGGTGCATGTGCCTTCAGGGGTCTTCCTGCGGCACCGTCTGCCTCGACCAGCACGAAATCGGCAAGCCGCGCCAGTTCATCAAACGGCTGCTCCGGCGCGGTCAGCTTCCCGTCTGCGCTCGGTGTTCCGACACAGATCACGCCGTTTGCCGTTCCGGTGCGCAGAAAGCACGGCAGATGCTCCGGGGGGAAGATGTGCGTGGAGGTCGTGACGATCACCGATGCGAAGGCAGACAGCTCCTGTGCCAGCCGGTACATCAGCGTTGTCTTTCCGCCGCTGCCGATGATCGCCGTCACGCCCGGTCTGATATGCAGTTGCTTTGCAAATTCCGCCATGGCGAACTCCGTTCCCGTTTCGTTATTCTGACAACAGAATAACACATTTCATTCCCTCCGTCAACATTGAAAGCAAAAATGTTGACGAAGCCGCCGACCTTATGCTATAATTTTTCCATGGAAAAGAAATTCAGACCGGTACTGTCCGTACGCATCTTCGGAGAAGAAAAATGCTTCGGTCCCGGCGTTGCCGAGCTTCTGCGCCGTGTGCAGCAGGAAGGATCGCTCCGCGCTGCCGCGATTTCGATTGCTATGGCATACTCCAAGGCGTGGACAGTCATCAAATCCTCTGAAGCCGAGTTGGGCTTCAAATTGCTGGTATCCACCACCGGCGGCAAAAACGGAGGAGGTGCTTCTCTCTCGCCAGAGGCTGAAAAGCTACTCGCCGCCTATGATGCATACTGCACTACGGTGGGAAAATTTGCCGCAGAAGAATTTGCACGCCGTTTTGACAGCATCCTGTAAAAAATCCACTGCCTGTGCGTCCGACGACACACAGACAGTGGATTTTTCTTTGTTTACAATGCAATCAGCTTCTCCAGTGCCGCCATACGCAGACAAACGCAAAAGATCTCCATCGCGCATTCCAGTTCCTCCACGGGAGGAAGCGTCGGGGCAATGCGGATATTGGAGTCGTTAGGGTCGATCCCGTACGGAAAAGTCGCTCCCGCGCCGGTCATCGTCACACCTGCCTCCCTGCACAGCGCAAGCGTCCGCTTTGCCAGACCCGGCTCGGTGTTGACCGATACGAAGTAGCCGCCCTTCGGTCTCTGCCAGGTCGCAATGCCCAGCGGTGCGATCTGTTCGTCCAGATGACGCAGAACACAGCGGAATTTCGGGCTGACAATATCCGCATGCTTCTTCATCAGCTCCAGCGTGTGCTCCTTATCGCGCAGATATTTTACATGGCGGAGCTGATTGACCTTATCATAGGAAATGATCTGGATGGTTTCCAGTTTTTCCATGTATTTCAGATTATCTACAGACGATGCCATGACTGAGATGCCGCCGCCGGGGAAGGTGATCTTGGAGGTAGAGGCGTATTCGAACACCATATTGGGATTGCCTGCCTCACGGCAGAGAGTCAGGATGTCCTCAAACGGCACAAAATCGCCCTCGAATTCATGGACGCAGTAGGCATTGTCCCACATCAGCAGGAAGTCCGGTGCCGCAGGCTTCAGCTTGGCAATGCGATGCACCGTTTCGTCAGAATAAATGATACCGTCGGGGTTGGAATACTTCGGCACGCACCACATACCCTTGACCTCGGGATCGCGTATCAGCTCCTCCACCAGAGCCATATCGGGACCGGTCGGCGTCATCGGAACCGTGATCATTTCGCAGCCGAAGGACTGCGTGACCTTAAAATGGCGGTCATAACCCGGCGCAGGGCAAAGCCATTTGACACGCTCCAGCCTGCTCCACGGCTGCTCCGAATGCAGAAGTCCGTGCGTGAACGCCTTGGATACCGTATCGTACATCAACTGCAATGACGCATTGCCGCCGATAAAACACTCCTCCGGCTTGCAGCCGAGAATATCCGCAAATAAACGCTTCGCCGCAGGAAGACCTGTCAGTTCGCCGTAATTGCGCACATCGAGACCATCCGAAATGCAGTCGTCCGGATCTGCAATGATACGCAGCATATCCGAGACAAGATCGAGCTGTGCCTTGCCCGGCTTGCCGCGTGCCATATTCAGCTTCATTCCCTTTGCCTTCAGTTCTTCATACTGCTGCTGAACTGCAGCCAGCTCCCGGCGCAGCTCCTCCTGCGTCCGTTCCCGATATGCAAGGTTCATACCCATGCCGCCTTTCTAACGCTCAAAAAGGATTTTTCTCATTATAATCAAAGAGATTTCCGTTGTAAAGAAAAAAATGCGGCAGACTTCCATTTTTTGCTAAAAAAATGAGCTTCCGAGGCGGAAGCTCATTCCTTGACAATACGAACTGCGATGCGCTCCTCGGGATCGTCAATGCCATGTGCGGCAAGCGCGTTGCTGCAATTCTCCAACAGGGCAAAATAGACATCCCAGTATTCCGCATTCCTGCACCATGCGCGGACGGTGAAAATATAGGTGTCATCATCGACAGCCGTCATGTGTGCAAAGGGTGCAGGCTCGTTCTGAATGTGCTCCGTATTCTCCGCCGCCTCTAAGAGTACGCTCCGCGCCAGCTTGGGATCGCAGTCGTTCGTCAGTTTGAACTCCAAATCGATCCGGCGTAATTCCTCCGTGCTGAAATTGGTGATGTTGGAATTCATCAAATCGCCGTTCGGTACGGTAATGCGCTTATTGTCCGGTGTAATGATGGTCGTATAGAACACGCTGATCTCACGCACCGTACCCTCTGCGCCGGTGGAATCAATGTAGTCGCCGACACGGAACGGCTTGAAGATCAGGATCATCAGCCCGCCGGCGAAATTGCTCAGTGCGCCCTGCAGAGACAGGCCGATCGCCAGACCGCAGGAGGCAAGCACGGTGATAACGGAGGTCATCGGGATGCCGAGAATACTGATGACGCTGATGATCAGAACAACATACAGCAGAATGGTGACAAGGTTTTTCACGAAGCTCTGCACAGTCTTTTCGAGCTTTGAAATCTTATCTGCCTTCGCCAGTGCCTTCTTGATGCCCTTGATGATAAGACAGCCGACAACGAGCACAACGAGTGCCAGCACGACCTTTCCGCCGATGCTCACGCCGTAGTCAAGGCATTTGGACAGAAAATCTTTCATAATATCTCCCCTTTTCTCTGTTTCGGAGTTATAGGTATATTATAGCAAGGTGTCCTGCCGGAAGCAACAGGGATTCTACACTGAAAAAGTGTTTGCCCACAAAAAAGTGCTTGCCGAAGCAGGCGCTTTTTGATGGTCCGGGTTGCGGGACTTGAACCCACGGTCTCTTGGTCCCAAAGGCGTTCGAACTTGGTGTTACATGTGCATGAACTACATTTGGCGCTGTTTAGTCCGGAAAACTTGCTCTCCGACGCTCTTTTCTCCGCTGTCTCCACGTCCTCCAAAGGCGGTTGTGGTCAAACATGTGGTCGTATGGAAAACGCTCCCGTGGATTTGCGGCGTTTGCCGCGCTCCCCGGGAGCGTTTGGATTGTAGCTCTCTTCCACCGGAAAGTCAAGGCCGTTGAGAGTAATTAATCCTCAAATCCTGCGTCGCAGTAGACAAAGAAATACAGCGTGTGGGCGTGACCTCTGCCTAGGTTCATTTTTGCACAAGAGACAATCATAGTCGTCAAAACGAAAAATGATGAAATCGCAGTATTTTTGCTGAATACGGTTGATAAATCAGGAAAGATGTGGTATAATACAATATCATATATATTTCGGGGGTGAAGCCAATGGCCGCAAGTTATAAAAAGCTCTTCAAGCTGCTGATCGACCGGGAAATGAAGAAGAAGGAATTGGCAGAAGCGGCGGGCGTAAGCATAGCCACCATTACGAAAATGGGAAAAGACGGCGCCGTCGTTTCCAGTGAAGTGCTGGTCAAGATCTGCACCGCGCTGGGCTGCACGATGGACGACATCGTTGAAATCGTCCCAGATCATCAAGCTTGACGCCGGGACGAAAACCAGGAGGGACAAGGAGCTATGTCAACAAGCTACTTCTTATATACCGAAGCCTATATCGATAACAAATGGGTCTGCATCAATCCCACCTTTGAAAAGGAAGGAAAACGGCGCCTTGCGAAGACGTATGAGAGCGGGTCAAGGAGCTATTTCAGCCAGACCGCAGATAAAATAGAGGAGATCGGCAGGAGGCTGCGATTCGACGATTTATCGGCTGAATTGCAGGCACGCTATGAAACCTGCCGGGATGATGAGTTCGTAAGAATCCTGTCCGCCGAGGTCAACATCATGCGAGGCTGTTTACCGCCTGGACAAGCCCACGAGCATCATGGGATCGTGCTAAAGGACTCCGTGTTTGCCTATGAATCCGGCGATGTTGAGGATCTCTATGAATTGATCACGCCGGAGGAATACGCAAAACTGGATGAAGTGGGCAAACAGCTCTATCAGTACTACGAGTGGGACGATCCTATGGGCTGGTTCGTTCATTTCAAAGAGATCCTGGAGCACTTACACTGGCAGATCCACGATTGGCAGAATGTTTACGGTGACGAAGCGATCAAAAAATGCCGGGTGGTTGCGCTGGTGTTCTGATTGATAGCGTAGCGATGGCAAACTGCCCGCTGGAAATCAAAAAGACCGCTACGCTGGACAAGCGTCATGCCCATGTCTTCAGCGTGATTGGCAGATCGACGCTCCAACTCAATGCAACGCGGTCTTCGATGCGGGAAATAGATTCAGTGTCTTCGACCGCAACGATCTAATCGCGCCGACCCGGATGAATAAGTCCATTTTATGGGACTGCTTTAGTATTATATAATGGAACAAAACTAATAGTTGAAATAGAAATGAGGAAAAAGAAATGAGAGTCGCAGATTTTTTCTGCGGTGGCGGAGGATTTTCAGAAGGCTTTCGCCAAGCGGGATTTGAAATCGTTTTTGCTGTCGATAAATGGGCTCCGGCAGTCAACACATACAAAGGAAACAAGCCCGGTGCAAATGTGATTCAAGATGATGTCATCCGGATTTCAAATCTCCCGGATGATGAATTTGAAGCTTTGGTCCCTGATTCCGAAGTCATTATTGGCTCACCCCCGTGTCAGTCATTTTCACATTCAAATAAGTCGGGAAATGCAGATAAGGAACTCGGTATAAAGCTGATCGAGGCATATCTTAAAATTGTTGCCCGAAAGAAATACAAACAAGGGTCAGTCCTCCGCTATTGGGTTTTGGAGAATGTTCCAGCGGTCAAGGATTACATCAAAGACGAGTATACTGCTGCCAATTTTGGACTTGATGGCGATTTCGTATTGAGGCCAAAAGATGGCGCGTCTGGGAAATATAATGCAAAATACTATGGTGCGCCGACAAACAGAGAGAGATATCTCTGCGGAGAGTTTCCAAGGCCTGTAGCAACCAAGACCGACAATAATATAACCACTTTAAGACAAGTTCTTGATTCGCTTGGAGATCCATTGAGAGCAGATAACGGGCCAATTACAGATATCAATTATCCTGATTTCACGCTGGAAGCACAACAAGTCACTGATCAGCATTACATATATGAACTGGCGGCGTTCGAGTGCAAAACGGCAAAACGGTTGAAGCAAGACAAGGGATATATGGGTAAAATGTCCTTTCCCGAAAACCTTGATAAGCCAGCAAGAACTGTAATGGCGACTATGACTGCAAGTGCCAGAGAAGCGATGATTCTAGGCTACGGAGAAGGCCGGTATCGTCTCCCCACGGTGAGAGAAGCTGCTTGTATGATGAGCTTCCCGATAGATTACTGGTTCTACGGCGAATCAAAAGGTGTTAAGCACACTCTTGTCGGCAATGCCGTTCCGCCAAAGCTTTCATATGCAGTTGCAGTAGCAATTGCTACTGCAGCGAATGAGCCTATCCCTGCGGAGTATATCCCGATCCAACATGCACCAGATGATGAGCAGCTCCACTTCGTTAACCTTAACGGAGCCGAATTTGAAATCAGGGAAGAACAACCGAAGCGGGAAACAGCAAAATTCAAATATCATATTCCCTATTTGATTATTGATGCCTATCGTGTGGAACTCACAAATTATCGGTCAGATTTTAAGAACGGAAAATACAAATGGGAGACTGAAATCCATTATAGTCAGGGGAAGGATAAAGCTCGTGTATATAATCCCAACATTACTATGCGAGTAATCCCGCCACAGCACAAAAACCGTGTCCAGAATTATATTGAACAGGCGAAAAAAGCCGTTCCAAACATGAATGCTTTTCAAACCGTTTTCTGCATGACGACAGAGGCCCGTGGCCAGCAAAATTATTACGGTCCTTATGAATTGCTAGAAAGTGTAAAGGCCTTCATAGAAACGATATTCACGCCAGAAGAACAAAAAGAATATGTTCGATTTGGTGATGAACCCACCAAACTACCTTTAGCAATAGCCACAGGGTATCTGATACTAAAAAGAGTTGTAACACATATGGGGAGGTTACAGTAATGGATTCTGCCACGAGAAAAACTAAGCTGGAAGAACTGAAAACAAACAACCAGAATCAGGCAATGACGGGTATCCCCCTTCGCTATAAGGGATCTGTACGGAAAGAAATCGTATGGCGTATCCCGTTGGACTACCTAATCTATAACAAGTACAACGGAAGGATTGGTTCTGACGTCTTATCCTATGAGAAGCAAAACGGAGAACTGAACGCAGAGGAAGACGCCGATCGTCAGCTTATCGAAAAGTTCTTGTTTGAATCTAAAAGAGATCGCAACAAGACAACCATGGAGAGCTTGCTGAAAATCGGCCAGCAGCGATATGGTATCGTTACTTCAGATGGCATTATTGTCGATGGCAACCGGCGTGCGATGTTGTTAAACAAACTGTACCATGAGCATGAAGCGCTGGGCTACTCATATGCCGAGGTAGAAAAATGCAAGTATTTTCTTGCTATAATCCTTCCCGATGACGCTGAGGAAAAAGATATACAGCAGCTTGAGACAATCTATCAGATGGGCGAGGATGATAAGCTGGATTATAATCCTATCGAAAAGTACTTAAAATGCAAAGAATTAAAGCGCCTCGGTTTTACAGAGAGACAGATTGCGGAATTTATGAGTGAGAAAGAAAGCCAAATCAAAGAATGGCTTGATATCCTCGCCCTAATGGAAGAATATCTGCAAGAGTATGATTACGATGGGATTTATACTCGCCTTGAAAAAACTGAAGGTCCTTTTGTTGACCTGGAGAACTACTTGGATTCTTATTCAAAGCGTGGAGCAAATGTCCGTAATGTTGACTGGACATACACAGATTCGGACATTTCTGATTTGAAGCTAGTCTGCTTTGACTATATTCGCGCACGATACGAGGGCAAAGAGTTCCGCGATATCGCCAAGACAGGCAAAGAAGGAAGCATCTTTTTCTTCAAAGACCTCTGGGATGATTTCTTGAAGCAGCACCAGGAGAATACTCCCGCTGATGAAGAAACTGTCGATGAGTTGAGGCAGCGCTGCCCCGGGGAGGATTTAAGTTTGTTGCTGAAACAGCGTGACAATACTTGGGTCGAGCAGGCAAAAGGTCAACTGAAAGGTAATCTGAACCGTTTTTCCCGGCGGTTAGAGGACAAGCGTGATGCCAACAAACCTGCTGATCTTCTCGAACGTGCACTCAGCGCGCTCCAATCGGTAAACTGTGATCAGGATAGTTTTAAGGATGATCCGCATATCGAAGAAATGGTCAAGGAAATCAGCAAAATCACTTGGGAGATGAAAAAAATACTGGAGCGGAGATGAGCATGATGGCTAATATCTCTATAGATTTTGATCCTGCGAAAAATGAAGTGTATCTTTTAGGGGACATTTCTGCCCTGCAAAAACACCGTTACGCATGGAGGTATGTTCGGGACTATCTTCACCCAGCGGTGGAGGTGAACCATATCACTATCCCCATCGGGGAAAGAGAGCCTTTTGCTGTAATGTCTGATATCAGCGCAATGCTGTCAAAATATGGATTTACAGAAGCTCAGAGCGATAGTTCTGAAAAAGTCATACGTGACTATTACGAAGAGGAGCGGCGTTTTGCTGAATTCTCGAAGAAAGCTCTCCATATCCGCAACAATGAGTGCGACACAGAAGAATTCAAGGATTTTACCGACTCTGTTGCCGCAAATCTAACGGCGCGGTCTCTTTATCCTCTTCAATTGCTTTCAGCGTATCATATGGCTTTTTCACAGAACGCTTGCAACTTTTCTGTCCCCGGCGCAGGAAAAACGAGTATTGTATATGGTGCCTATGCATATCTGCACAATCTACCAGAAGATGACCCCAAGCACATCGACCGGCTCCTTATAGTTGGCCCCTTGAGTTCTTTTGGCCCTTGGGAAACAGAGTATGAAGAGTGTTTCGGACGGGCTCCGAAGTCTAAACGACTCGTTGGTGGTGTGCCTAAGAACGATAAACAGGATTATATGATTTCAAGGTACCCATGTGAGTTGACTCTGATTTCTTATGCTTCCTTGATTTCGTTACAGTCCGAAATAGGCTTTTTCCTCAGGAACAACAGGGTCATGGTCGTTCTTGATGAGGCGCATAAGGCAAAGAACTCCTCTGGTGGCATCATCGCTCAGGCAGTTTTGGACATGTCCAGATATAGCAAGGCTCGTATCGTGTTGACAGGTACTCCTGCACCAAACGGATACGAGGATATCTACAATATGTTCAAGTTCATTTGGCCGAACAAAAATGTGCTAGAATTCGAAGTCAATCAGCTTCGCGATATTACTGCGACTGGAGATACAGCACGAGTCACTCGTTTGATAGACAACATTTCTCCTTACTTTATCCGTATTCGAAAGAGTGATTTGAACATTCCTCCTGCGACAGTACATCCGCCAGTGTTCGTCCCCATGGGTCCATTGCAGCAAAGGATATATGATTTCATCGAAAAGAAGTACATGGACGAATTCATGGCAGACGGTGCTGTGGATACTTCTTCTCGATTTAAGGCGGCGCTTGCCCAAGCACGAACTATCCGTTTGATGCAGGCAGCATCCGATCCCGCCATGCTGAAAGCGCCGTTACGTGACTTTTTTATGGACGAAGTCTTTCCCGTAGAAGCATATCAAGCGATCGACGACTCGGATGTGTTAAAGTCGATCCTCGAGTACGAAACGAACGAGATTCCCGCAAAATATATCGCTGTCAGGCAACTTGTAGAGAAAATCATATCTGATGGCGGCAAAGTGGTCATTTGGGCAACATTCATTCATACGATCCACGGGTTGAAGGACTATCTTGAAAGTGCGGGTATCCCTTGCCAAGAATTGTATGGCGCGACTCCTGTCGAACGTGAGGGGATCGATGATGACAAGTTTATCCTTACGAGAGAGAAAATCGTGAAGACATTTCAGCATCCAGATTGTCCTTTCAAGGTCATCATAGCGAATCCTTTTGCCGTTGCTGAATCCATCTCCTTGCACAAGGCGTGCCATAATGCGATCTATATTGAGCGGTCTTTCAATGCCGCCCACTTTGTGCAGTCTAAGGATCGCATCCATCGTTATGGACTCAAACCTGGCACGATCACAAATTATTACTATATCCTATCTCAAGATACAGTTGACGAGACTATCGATACGAGGTTGTCAGAGAAAGAACGTCGGATGACGGAAATCATGGAAAGTATGCCGATCCCACTGTTCAACAACATCTCTGAAGATCTCGGTGATGAAGATATAAAGGCGTTGATAAGAGATTATGTTAGAAGAACTAAAAAATCTTAACTATCACGGCGGCAAAGACGGGTTACTTTTCTTCCTCTGTGATGTGATAGGGCGGACCGGCGTCAGGATCCGTGATGCTGAAGTGATTTGCTCCCACGCTCCAGGAAAGAGGCAGCTGTCTGTTGAGGATTTAGTCAGCTATTGTCTTGCGTTAGGATGGATAAAAAAAGAAGCAGATGTACTTACGATTATAGCTGATTTTGAACCAGTCCTCGATAACAAAGATGTATTAAATGAAGAATTGACCAAATCAACCGTTGAGCAACTATTTCTGGGGGGTGTCATAGATCAAACCATGTTTTCCTATGATTCCATTCAGAGTAGCTATGCGTTCAAAAACGAACTACTGCCGCTTTCTTTTTCCTGCGTGAGGAATGTGTTGATTAGTCAAGGATTTCTGATCCCGCAGAGAGACCCTCAGGGCACTCGCTTTTATATTGCACCGTTATACGATACTCTGATTGCAAAGCACCGTAGAATCAGACGCAAGCAGCTCTCCCTTGAACGCCTAAAAAAGCAATTGGAAGTCAACGAATTGGGCGGAGAAAAAGCAGAGCTATTTGTTGTGGAGTACGAGAAGAAACGAGTAGGCCCTCCTTTGTGCGAAAGAATCAAGCGCATCTCTGAAATAGATGTTGCTGCGGGATATGACATAGTCTCTTTCAATTCTGGTGATTCTCGTGAACCGGATCGTTTTATCGAAGTCAAGGCCGTGTCTGCTTCAGGGTTCTTCTGGTCCAAAAACGAATACGAAGTAGCCAAGTTAAAAGGCGACTCGTATTATTTATACCTTGTTGAATTGGTCCGCATAGGCGAGCCGGGATATGCTCCAGAGATGATACAAAATCCGGCCTCAATTATTATGCAAGCAGATGG
>PITX01000194.1 GCA_017577345.1 Clostridiales bacterium | reverse complement strand
CTGCGTGATTTCTACGCGAGCCATTTTTGACAATGCCTCATCCGCATCCTGCTGCGAAAGAATGTCAGACGCACTGCCATCTGCCGCCGAAACGGTAAAAAAGGTCTGTGGCAGCAGCGTCAGGACGATTGCCAACGTGAGCAGAATACTCACCAGTCTTTTCCTTTTCATTTTTAATTCTCCTTTGTTTCCTGATTTAGGGTGCAACATTTCACTTTATTTCTTATTCTATCACGCGAAGTGCAACAAAAGTGCAACAAAATACTGCTTTATCAGGGCAGAATAGATTATTTTTTCTTTTCCGTCCGTATAAAAGACTTGTACACCTCCGCATATTCGGGTACAATGAAAAAAACGAATTTCGGACAATCCGCGGCAGGCGGTTCACAGGAGGGATGAAAATGGTGTCCCGTGCAAGTCTTCAATTTTATATAAACGCAGCATTTGAAGTGGTTGCAGTCATCTTTATCGGCATTATTCTCGTCGCCTGCTTCCTGAGAAAAAAAGAGAGCAGAACAAGACTTCCGTTCTGCCTGTTCGTATTGGATCTGATTCTCCTTCTGCTGTGCAATCTGGTGACATGGATTTTGGACGGAATGTTTGTTTCTCCGCATTACCTTCCGGGATTGTATACGCTCGATCTCGTGCTGACGGTGTTTGATTTCTTTTTCTATTGCCTTGCAGGCGTGCTGTTTTATTCCTATGTTACCGTCCTTGTCAGCGAGCTGCACGATCACGGCAGCACAGCAAAAAGAACTCCTCTGATTCCTGTGCTGATCATTTATTGCTTTATCGCAACCTGCGTGTTTGCAAGCTCCATATATACCGGATGGTTCTACACCTTTGCGGAGGACGGATATACATATTATTCTGTTTTCTACTGGCTGCTGGTCGCGCTTTCGATTCCTGCAATCTGGATGTCCTACTTTGTCATTCTGAAAAACAGACGGCTGCTCGGCACACATAAGACGCTGCTCCTGCTATCGTATCTGATCGTCCCGATGCTGCTGGTTATCGTAGATCAGTTATTCAGTCTGTCCGCCAGCTATCTGAGCCTTGCAATCATCGTTTCGATGCTTTATATCGGCATTGATATCGAGCAGGATCGGGAGCTGCTGAAGCAGAAAGCGGAAATCGCAAAGCAGGAGGCCGAAAATACCGACATGAAGGTAAGGCTGATGATGTCACAGATTCAGCCGCATTTTCTGTATAACACACTGTCGACCATTGCTTATCTCTGCCGTCGGGATCCGAAGGAGGCCGAGAACACGGTCAACGAATTCTCCGACTATCTGGCAGGAAATCTGCATTCCATCAATACGCTGCGCCCCATCCTGTTTGAAACCGAGCTCGGTCATGTGGAGAATTATCTGAAAATACAGAAGCGGCGTTTTCCGCAGCGGCTGAATGTTCTGTATGAGATCAATGCAACGGATTTCCGTATTCCCGCGCTCACCCTGCAGCCGATCGTTGAAAACGCGATCCGTCACGGTGTGGAAGCAAGGCTTGAAATGACAACCATCACAATCTCTTCAAAGGAAACCGACGACAGCTATCTGATCACGGTGAAGGATGACGGTCCGGGCTTTGATATCTCACAGCAGCCGAACGATGACCGTCCGCGCATCGGCATCGCAAGCGTAAAAAGCCGTCTTTCCAATCTGGTAGGCGGCAGACTGGAGATTGACAGCAAGATCGGTGCCGGAGCAGCGGTAACGATTGTAATTCCGAAACATACGGAGGGCCCGTTTGCATGAAAATCTTAGTTGTTGACGATGAAGTGATCCAGCTTGAAATGCTGAAGGATGCCATTACGGAGGTCGTTCCCGAATGCGAGCTGACCGGCTTTGCAAATCCGTTGGAAGCGCTTGACTGGGCAAAGGAAAACGCACCGGAAATCGCATTTCTGGATATTCAGATGCCCGTGATGGACGGCATTCTTCTGGCGAAGAATCTGAAAATCTACAATCCGAAAATCAACCTGATTTTCGTAACCGGCTATTATGCGGAGTATGTATTCGAGGCAATGCCGCTCCATTTCAGCGGCTACCTTCAAAAGCCGGCAAATGCGCAAAAGGTTCGTCAGGAGCTGGACAATCTCCGCTTTCCCCTGATAAAACAGAAATCGGGAAAACGAATCAAGGTGAAGTGCTTCGGTGATTTTGAGGTCTATGCAGATGATAGGCCGCTTCACTTCTCCCGGACGAAATCAAAGGAAGTATTTGCCTATCTTGTGGATCGAAAAGGGTCAAAGGTCAGCGGAAATAAAATCTGCGCAGCCATTTTTGAAGATGCAGGGAATGAAAGCCGCAACAAAAGCAGTCTTCGCAACTGCATTGCGGACATCAAAGAAGCTCTCCACGCAGTCGATGCGGATGATGTACTGATCAAGGGCTGGGACAGCTACGCGATCGATGATTCTCTAATAGAGTGTGACTATTACGATTGGCTGAAAAATGAAGCCTATGCCGTACATTCTTTCAACGGAGAATATATGTCACAATACACCTGGGCAGAAGAAAAGCTTGCCACGATATTGAAAGAAAAATAACGGCATATAGTTGTACGGAAGCATTCTGCAGTCGAATGCACACGGGGGTATGTAACCTACCCGTTCGGGAGAGCGCAAGGTTCGCAATCTTGAGGTCAGGGGTTCGATCCCCCTATGCTCCATCCTAAGTGGTCTCGGGAGTCCTTATTTCATAAGGATTATCGAGACTTTTTCATTTTCATCAAAAAGTGGCACTTTTGGCACTTTTTTCGAAAAAGACCGTTTCTGCACCCTCCGGCGCTTCTTTCAGCAGATCACTGTCATCAATCAGCCATTCGTCAATCTCAATGCCTTCCTGCCGTCTGATGTAAGCCAGCGTCTGCTGCGGAGTGGAATGTCCGGCAAAATACTGAAGCTGCTTGAGACTGATCCCGCTGTCATACATTACTGTGAAACAAGTCCTGCGGATATCATGCATTGATTTAACGATGCTCATCCCGGCCGCTTTGCAATATCTCATCAGTTTGCCCTGAAAAAACTTGGCTGTGCAATACAG
>PITX01000193.1 GCA_017577345.1 Clostridiales bacterium | reverse complement strand
ACACTGCACCGTCTGAGCAGAGTGGCAGCACCGCTTTGTCCGTCGCGCAGAATTGCGCTTAAAACGGTTTCCGGACGGATCAGACTGTCCTCCCGGGCGGCACAGGCAATGGCACGGCGGACACGCGGGCTTAAACCCTGCGGCAGTCGCTGCAGCCTGTGACCGCGCTCACGCAGCAGCACGAGCTGTCCCGTCAGCTCCTGCGCCGACAAGCCCTGCCACTGCATCTGACGGCAGGCGGGACACTGCGGCGTCAGCGCAATGCCGATGAGAATATGCTCTGTCCCGACATAGCTGTGCCCGAGTACGCAGGCAACGCTCCATGCCTGCTTCAACACCTGCTGCATCTGCTCGCTTTGCTTTCCCATGCGCAGAACCTCCCTTCCGGGAAAGTCTTGCCGCCTATGCTGTTTTTAATACCTGTGAAAAATTTTGCGATTTCTGCTATTTTCCATTTGCTTTTTCGGAAAAACATGATAGAATGAGGGTGCAAACCAATACATACAGGAGGCATAGCTATGGCATATTTCATTACTGACGCCTGCGCAAAGTGCGGTACCTGTGCGGACACCTGCCCGCTCGGCATCATCACTGAGGGCGACGACAAGTACGTCATTGACGCTGACCAGTGCGTGGAGTGCGGCTCCTGCGCTGCTGCCTGCCCGCTGGAAGCCATCGAGCAGCAGTAATAATCAAAAAATAACCTGTCTGCATTTTTTGCAGACAGGTTGTTTTCCATAGAGGGACAAAATGAAAGAGGAACTTTGGAACGGCATCCGGATGCAGCAGCCGGACAGTGGCTTCCGCCTCGGAACGGATTCGGTACTGCTGTCGCAGTTCCTGACTCTGCCGCGTGCGGCGAAGATCGCCGATCTCGGCTCGGGCTGCGGCACACTGGGTCTGCTTCTATGCGCAAGAGATGAAAATTGCAGCGTGACCGGCGTGGAGCTTGATGCGCAGGCGCACCGTCTGGCACAGGAGAATATTGTGCAAAACGGTCTGCGGGACAGGCTGACTTCAATTTTGGGCGATGTGCGCGCCATTCGCACGCTGCTGCCTGCAGGCGGCTTTTCCTGCGTGATCTCCAATCCGCCGTATTTTCCGGTGGGCAGCGGAAAGGTGAGCAGCGGCAACGCCGCGGCGCGTTCAGAGGAGACGCTCTCCCTGCGCGAATTATGCGCGGCGGCGGCATATCTGCTGCCGAGCGGCGGACGCTTTGCACTGGTGCATCGTCCGGAACGGCTGTGCGACCTGGTCTGCACCATGCGCGAAAGCGGCATCGAGCCGAAGCGCATCCGCTTTGTTCGCCACAGCGCGAACAGCCCTGTCTGCATGGTACTGCTGGAGGGTCGGCGCGGTGGAAAGCCCGGTCTGGAGTATCTTCCGGATTTTGTAGAATTTACATCGGACGGTGCGGAGACGGATGATTACCGCACCGCCTATCACAGAGGAGAACAGTCATGAGCGGAACACTGACACTGGTACCGACACCGATCGGCAATCTGTCCGATATTTCGCCCCGATGCAGACAGGCGTTGGAGGAGGCAGATTTTATCGCCGCAGAGGATACCCGCGTGACCTTAAAGCTGCTGAATCATCTGGAGATCAAAAAGCCGTTGGTCAGCTATTATGAGCACAACAAGGAATTCAGCGGAAAAAAGATCGTGGAGCGGATTCTGGCAGGGGAGAACTGTGCGCAGGTCTCCGATGCAGGGTCACCTGCGATCTCCGATCCCGGAGAGGATCTGGTGCGCCTGTGTGCGCAGAGCGGCATCACCGTCACTGCTATTCCCGGCCCGTGTGCCGCAATCACGGCGTTGAGCATCTCCGGTCTTCCCACGGGAAGGTTTACCTTTGAGGGCTTCCTTTCCACTACAAAGAAAAACCGCGCCGCCCATCTGCAGTCACTGCAGAAGGAACAGCGCACGATGATTTTTTATGAAGCACCGCATAAGCTCAGTGCCACCTTAACGGATCTGGAGCAGGCATTCGGCGGCGAACGGCGAATTTCCCTTTGCCGGGAGCTGACGAAGCTTCATGAGGAGGTCCTGCGTATGACGCTTGCCGAGGCGGTTTCATTCTATACGGAGCAGTCACCCCGCGGAGAATATGTGCTGATCGTAGAGGGTGCGCCGCAGGAGGCGGAGGCGGAAGCTTCCATGGAGACCGCCCTTGCGCGGGTCGCCGTGCTGATCGAGAGCGGCAGCAGCAAAAAGGATGCCGTCAGGCAGGTCGCGCAGGAAACGGGTCTGTCGAAAAACGCCCTTTACGGCGCGGCACTGAAATGACAGAAGGAGAAAAGGGGCTGCCGCAAAATTCGCAATTTGCACAATACTGTCATTTCGCAGGGGGGACGATGCCCTTGTCCCCTGTGAAAGAGAAACGCTTCATCCTCTGTCCCCCTTGCTAAAATGAAACGCTTCTCCCTTGTCCCCCTTGCTAAAGGGGGTGGCGCGGCGCAAGCCGTGACGGGGGATTTCATTAGCGAATAGTGAATAAGTGATGTATTTTCCAATTCGCAGAATTGGAAAATGGTATTGAAAGAGAGAACCCCTCCACCGCTTCGCGGTTCCCCTCCCCTTAGCAGGGGAGGACAAAAGCACGGCACACATATGTCGTGTCATTGCGAGCCGATGAAATCGGCGTGGAAATCCGTCCGTATCGTTACTGCACCGCACCACTAAAAGGGACAGATTGTACCCGCATACCCGCAAGGGGCACGCCATATCCGTAAGGCGGCAAAGCCGCCAACGGCTATGCAGGGGGTAGGCCGCATCCGTAAGGCGGCAAAGTCGCCAATGGCTGCGCACCCACGACCGGTGTTTGCACCAGTCTCGCAATGACAAATCTGTTTATGCTTATCTTCGTTTTGACGGTTACGGACCTTTTTGACAGCCTGACAAGACCCGGTTCGGCTAAGCCAAACTGGGTCTTCAGCGTGTCGAAAAACCCTTTTCGACACGCTGACAGGCTGTCAAAAAGTACGGAAGACAAGCAACTCTCACTCGTCGGCGTACATAGGTACGGTAGAGTGAGAGTTGCGCAGTAAGTCAAAATCC
>PITX01000192.1 GCA_017577345.1 Clostridiales bacterium | reverse complement strand
GGATAGTCGGGCTTGACTATGTTCTCCTCGTATGTTGTGCCGCTCATATTCATAATGATTTTCGCCTTGTAAATCTTCATGCTTGCGTTGTTTTTTGAGGTGGAGCGGGAGAAGGTACCGGTGGAGGAACAGCTCAGATTGTAGCTGCCATTGGATATTCTCCAGTATTTCCCGTCGGCGATATAGGTCAGGGTATTTGTTGTCTGATTGGATGTCGTATTGATGATGGTGCTGTTGTTCAGTCTCAGACCGTAGCCGCTGTAGCCGATATTGGTCTGCTTGGAGGAGGTACCTTTCGCACTGAAGATCCAAAGGAACTCCTCGGAAACATCTGCCGTAAAACAGCCGTCGTAGTCGCTGAGTGCCTTCAGCTCTACCTTGGTAGAGGTAACGCTGTATGCACGGTTGGCATACTTGATGCCCAGTGCATAGCCGGAGGGGGAAATGATCAAGTATGCCGCGGTTGCATCATCGATGGAGGTGACCTCCTGCCAGCATTCGATGATGCCGCTGCCGACCTCCGCAGATGCAGCTTTTTGGGCAGCACGTAATGCCGGGCGCTGCGGCAGCTCTGCATAGCCCAGAATGCTGTCATCGGTAATTTCGTATGTATTGGAAGCAACGCCTGCATTGGTGTTGCCCTCGATCGTTTTGATCTCGGTGACATCCCCGTTCTCATCTTCGAGCAGCTCACAGACGAAGCCGACATGGTTTGCTTCCCGCTCGGAAACATCTGTGTAGCTGTCATAGTCAAAGAAGATCAGATCTCCGGGCTTCGGGAGGTAGCCCTCTGCCGGACGGTAAAGGTCGTAGTCTTCGGAGGAAAGGAGCTCGATCCAGCGCGGGCAGCTTGCCTCCTGCGGGAAGACCGTCGTATCTACTCCCGCATAGTGCAGGCAGAAGGAACAGAAAATCGCGCACCAATCGGCGTATGGGAGACCGTACCACGCGCCGTAACGCGTGTAGCCATTGACTGTGCCGTCGTCATCGACAAGGTAGTTCCTTTCACTCTCACGGACACCGAGCTGGGATTGTGCGATCGCAAGCACATCCGCACCCCAGTTGCCGGTCAGAGCAACATCGGCAAAGGAGGCCTCCCAAATCTCTGCCGTTTCAAGGTCTGCCTCGGGATCACTGAAGCACTGCGCGGTGTGCGTGTGCTCCGTCATCGTACAGATGAGCTGTCCGTCAGATGTGTAGCAGGCTTCGGTGTGCTGATGCTCTGCATAGCCGCAGAAGGCATCTTCCGCTTCGGCGGGAGGCGCATCAAAGCAGTCATCCGTGTGGATATGCTCTTCCAGTGTGCAGGTCGGGACTCTTTCGGTATGCGCGGGAATCACCTCGCGGCATTGCGCCGTGTGGGTATGCTCTGCCATCGTACAGATGAGCTGTCCGTCAGATGTGTAGCAGGCTTCGATGTGCCTGTGCTCTTCCATCCCGCATTTGATGAGCTCTGTTTCTGGTATTTCGACTTCTGCGTAGCATGAATCGGAATGTGTGTGCTCCTGCACTTCGCAGATCCGCGCACGCTCCCATGTCAGCGCCGGCAGAATCAGCGCGTAGGTAATGCAGAAAACAACAAGGGAAGAAAGGACGGAGAGTATTTTGCTGCGGCGGCTTCTTCCGGCGCGCTTCACGCCATACTCGTCAACTTTCCTGCCGAGCTCCTGTCTTGTCACGAATGATACCTCCTTTCCTGCGATCTTTATTCCGTCCTAAGACGAAAAATCGTTTTATTACTTTATAATGCCGAAGCTGCTCAAAGGCCAGATGCAAAACACGATTTTTCCGACAACATTTTCCGTGTCCACACTGCCGACAGAGGTGTTTCGGCTGTCAATAGAGGTCGCTCTGTGGTCGCCTAAAACGAAAATGCTGTTTTCGGGAACCTGATAGGGCAGCTCAATGTTACACTCACCGAACGCCTTTTCCGTCAGATACGGTTCCTCGAGAAGCTCGCTATTGACAAACACATTGCCGTCCCTGTCAATATCGATCCAATCGCCGGCAGTGCCGACGCACCGCTTGACCAGCAGCTTGTTGCCGTAATACATTGCAATAATGTCACCCTGCTTATAGCTTGATCCCTTGAGGGAAACCACAATACTGCCGGTAGAAAGCGTTGGGGTCATGGAGTTGCCGTAGATCCGCAGTACCGGCATCCAGAGAGTTGCGACCAGAACGGCAGCTGCCGCAACGATGACCAGCGAATACAAGGTGCTGCGCAGCGCCCTGCGGAACCGCCCTTTTTTATTCTCGCGTTCGAGCTCCTGCCTGAGCTGTGACAGCTCAGGGCGCTGCTGTTTTGTCGTTTTTTTCAAAATCTGATTCCTCTGACCGCCGGGTGTCCGGACAGCCTCCGTGTTCACCGCAGAATGCTCAGGGCATTGCGGAACGCGCCTTCCGATATGCTTCGAGCTCCTGCTTTTTTACTTCACATTCGCGTTCGGTCTCAGCGAGCATCGCATTGCACCGCTTTCGGCACTCCTGTTCCATTTTGGCGCAGGCTTCTTCCTGCTGCTCCGTCATTGCGCGTATATTGTCGAGATATTGCTTCGCAACGGCATCTGCTTTGCAGAACATATCGTTAATTGACAGAAGTGCTTCTGCAAGAGAGCCTGCTTTGTTGACGTTCAGCCTTCTGCTTTCCAGCTGCTCGGTCAGCGCATTAACCTGCGCCTGCAGTCTGTCGTTATCTTCTGTTTGCTGCACCAGCAATTCCAGCAAGTCGCGGCGGCGCAGCTTTTTTAACTCTTTATTGGTCATAGATACGTTAGGTACCTCCCTGGCTCGTGCTGCGCTCTGACAAGCGATGCTTACAGCGAAAACTGCCGTAAAGGTTCACTTCGTGTATGTAATATTTTATAACAAAATATTGGAAAATTCAAGCAGATTTTTCTATATTATTTAAAGAATAATGTGGGTTTGTCAATGATGCGTTACACATTGGGAAAAGAAGAAAGGACCTGAACGGGAGACGACCAATGCAGAGGACGCATGGGGAAATGGTTGTATTTCCTCTCCCAAACGGCAAGTTGCTTTTGGAAATCTTCAAAGGAATAGAATTTGTGTGACGCATA
>PITX01000191.1 GCA_017577345.1 Clostridiales bacterium | reverse complement strand
ATCGAATTCGGAGACGTCCTTTACAAACTCATCGTCCTTTTCGGGAACGACGGTCTCCTTGACCTCGTGAACCTTTACTTTAAAGACGACAGGTGCGCCCTTGAGTTCCTCTGCGTGGTAGTTTTCCGGGAAGGTAACATTGATGTCCTTTTCCTCGCCTGCGCTCATGCCGACGACCTGCTCCTCAAAGCCGGGAATGAAGCTGCCGGAGCCGAGCTTCAGCTCGTAGCTTTCGCCCTTGCCTCCATCAAATGCGACGCCGTCCTTGAAGCCTTCAAAGTCGATCACTGCGGTATCGCCGTCCTTGGCAGCACGGTCAACCGTCGTAATACGGGCGACAATCTGCGCCATACGGTCGATCTCGGCATCAATCTCGTTTTCGGTGACTTCAGCCTCAACCTTCTCAACCTCAAGGCCCTTGTACTGACCGAGGGTGACCTCGGGATAAAGGTCGGTCTCAATGGTCAGCGTGACAGACTCGTCTTCGCCGATCTCCAAGTCGGAAATGCCGGGACGGCCGACCGGCTTGATGTCCTGCGAAAGAACACATTCCTTATAGATTTCAGGGAACAGCTCCTCAATCGCGTCCTCAAAGAAGACATGCTTGCCGTAGGTCGCTTCGATGACCATACGCGGTGCCTTGCCCTTGCGGAAGCCGGGGATGGAGATGTCCTTACGGATTTTCAGATAAACCTTGTTGATTGCCGGCTCCAGCTCAGTACGGCTGACCTCAGCAGTTATCTTTGCATGGATGGCTTCTTTTTCGAGATTTTTTACGATCATGGTTGGTTTCCTCCTATGTTTTGCGCAGCACGGCGCACAATTACATACAGCCGAAATATTTTATCAGATATTTTCAGAAAATACAAGCTTTTTTTACTATTTCAGACGAACCGGCTTGAATTTGACGAAATCGGCGGCACAAAGTCGGAAATTCACGCCGTCATAACTTCCCTCGATCGCCAGCTTGTGACTGTCACCGTGCAAATGAGCGTAACAGCAAAGGCAAACCCCGTACTTTTTCAGCAGTTCCAGAATTTCAGGGCATTCATAACCGCGGTAACGCGGCGGATAATGCAGGAAGCAGAAAATCTCTTCGCGTTTTGCCGCCTGCAGGGATGCCTCCAAGCGGATCAGCTCCCGCTTGAAGACCTTATCGTTGTGGCTTCCCTCTGCGGCATCCTCCTCGAAAAACCAGCCTCTTGTCCCGCAGATTGCCGTATCCTCGTAGACATAGGCATTGTTATTCAGAATGAACATATCGGAAAAGCCGTTTTCCTCGCAGAATTTGCAGAACTTCGTTGCAGTCGTCCACCAGTAATCGTGGTTACCTTTGAGGATGATTTTTCTGCCGGGAATGGCATTGATAAAGGCGAAATCCTCCTTTGCACTTTCCATATCCAGTGCCCAGGAAAGGTCACCGAGCAGTACCGTGGTATCCTCCGGCTGAATGACGGACAGACCCTCACGCAGCTTTTCAATATAATGCTCCCATGCGCCGCCGAATACATCCATCGGCTTATCTGCGCTGAAGGATAAATGCAGGTCGCCGATCGCGTACAGTGCCATCCGTCCTCACCCCTTTCAGAATAAACGGTACAAATTGTCGTAAAAGATGCAATTCAACAGCTTTTCGGCATATCCGTTGTCTTTCAGATATGCATAAAATTTCGTGTAATCCGTAAGATCATCGAAACCCTGCGGCAGAATATCGCAGCCGTCCAGATCGCCTCCGAGGGCTACATGCGCTTCACCGCAAACCGTCAGCATATGCTCCAAATGCTCACGCAAAGTGCCGAAATCGGCATTATCTCCCAAGAAAGGCTGATATAAATTCAACCCGACTGTGCCGCCTGTCTGTGCGATCGCTTTTAGCTGATCGTCCTTCAGATTGCGGGAATTGTCGCACAGAGCACGACAGTTGGAGTGGCTTGCAAGAATCGGCCGCGTTGTCAATTCCGTCAAATCCCAAAATGCAGACTCAGAAAGATGGCTGACATCGATCAGAATATCAAGCTCCTGTGCGGCTTTGAAATATGCCCTGCCGCGATCGGTCAGTCCCCTGTCACTGCTGTGACAGCCTGCCAGCGCGTTATCCGCGTTCCATGTCAGCGTAGACATGCAAAAGCCCTGTTCACGAAGCTGTAGCAGGCATTCCGGGTCACAGTCGATCACTTCGGGGCCTTCGATGGATAAGAGTGCGGCGATCTTCCCCAGACTGTTCAGTGCACTGATTTGTGAAGCGTCAGAAGCGAATGCGATTCTATCGTTATTCTTTTTTACCTCCTCACGCAGAATTTGAAGCGGTAGCGTTAAGTATTCCTCCTGCGTGCACGGCATCAGTTCCGTCATGCCGGCATAGCTGCAAAAAGCAAACACCTGCGCATAGGCGTGAAAAGCACTCGCTTTCACGAGATCGACATGGCAGGTGTTTCGCAGTAACGGCTGCTTTTGATACCACAGCATGAACGAGGTATCGCAGTGACCGTCAAATAAACGAATATTACTCAAAGGCGTCCTCCCAATGCATGATTTCCGGGTGCTTAGTTTCCATTCCGTCGGGCGCATAAATCTCGATCACATCAAAGCGCGGCTGCTTTGTGATCTCCTCATTCTGCGAAAGATAGATCGCGGCAGTCTGCTTTAAGCGCTCCTGTTTTCCCCGATCCACAAATTCCTTTGCCTGCGCGAACTCTGCGCTCTTTCGGAGCTTGACTTCTACAAAAACAAGGAATTTTTTGTCCTCTGCGATCAGGTCGATCTCACCGAAGCGTGAACGGTAATTTGCCGCAGTGATGGTATAGCGTTTCTTTTGCAGATACCTTGCCGCGAGGCTTTCACCCCAGCGGCCTAAGAGCTCATTCGCCATAGAACTTTTTCAGGAAGGTACGGCGGTGAATCGGACAGGCACCAAAATCGCGCAGGGCGGCATAATGCGCTTGCGTGCCGTATCCCTTATGTACGGCAAAGCCGTACTGCGGATAAATGGCATCCTGGTGCTCCATGAAGCGGTCACGCGTGACCTTGGCAAGAATGGACGCGGCGGCAATATTCGCACTGAGGGAATCGCCCTTGATGACGGTCTGCAC
>PITX01000190.1 GCA_017577345.1 Clostridiales bacterium | reverse complement strand
GGATATTTCGGCGCTGGGTGCATATTTCAAAAAGCCGATCATCCTGTTTCTGAACCTCCTGCCGATCGCACTGTTCATGGCGGTCGCCTATGTTGTGAGTAATCGGGCGTGGGTATCGTATCTGAGCGCATCGATCTTCTTCCTGCTGATCGTCTTTATCAATTATTTCAAAATAACCCTGCGCGGCGAGCCGTTCGTATTTGACGATCTTGCTTTTGCGGGAGAGGGTACGGGAATTTTGGGGGAGTACAGCATTCATATCCCGGTCTTTCTGTATCTTTCCCTGCCCGTCATCGTCGGCGGAACGCTGCTGCTGAAACGCTTTGCCCGTGCAAGGATCACGAGGCGGTTTTGGTGGACACGCATTGCCGCCGTGCTGCTGTGCATTGCAATCGGTGCTTTTTCGTGGACGCAGTGGTACACGGACGGCATCCTGTACTATAATTCTCTGGTTGCCGTGCAGCACACATTCAGCATCTGGAGAGATGACGGACGCAGTGCAGGCGGCGGCATGTTCTGGTCATTCCTGCACTCGGTCGCGGAGGCGTATCCCGCACCGCCCGAGGGCTACACCGAGGAGGATGCTGAAAAGACGCTTGCGCAGTATCCCGAGGCGGCAATTCCGGAGGATAAAAAGGTCAACCTGATCGTGACCATGATGGAGAGCTTCTCCGATCTGTCTGTTTATGATGCCGTTTCCTTTGAGACTGATCCCTATGCGCAGTTCCATGCGCTGCAGAAGGAATGTTATCACGGTACGCTGGTCGATGACAGCATCGGCGGCGGCACGGTCAATGCCGAACGGTCATTTTTGACGGGCTTTGCCTACCGCCACCCCGACTATAACAGCAATACCCCCTCGTTTGTCTGGTATCTGCGGGAAAACGGCTACCGCACCGAGGGCGCACATCCCGGTCATAGCTGGTTCTACAGCCGCAAGTCGATCGACCGCAGGCTGGGCTTTGAGGACTATCTGTTCAACGACGGGCATTTTGATGCGATCGTCACGGAAGACGACTCCTATCACGGCTATGCGACCGATGCACAGTTATTTGCCGAACGCCGCCGTGCATATGAGCAGCGCGATGAGAGCGTACCGTATTTTTCCTTTGCGGTGACCTATCAGGGACACAGTCCGTATGACAGCGAGAAAATGACGGGGACGGAATATATCAGCGGTCTGTCACCGGAGGCGCACTGCGTTGTCAACAACTATCTCAACAGCGTTGCCGATACGGGAAAGCAGATGGCGGCGTTTGTCGACAGCTTCCGGAACGATCCGGAGCCGGTCGTGCTGGTGTTTTTCGGCGATCATAAGCCGACACTGGGCGACGGCAATGCGTTCTTTATCGAGCTGGGCATCACGAGCGTGCCGACCACAGCGACCGACCGCTTCCGCCTGTATTCCACACCCTATCTGATCTGGGCGAACGATGCGGCAAAGCAGGTGCTCGGCAAAGACTTCACCGGCGAGGGCGATACGATCTCCCCATGCTATCTGATGAGCGAGGTCTTTGACTGCTGCGGCTGGACGGGACCGTCCTGGATGCAGTTCCAGCGCACCGTCCGCGACACCGTGCCGGTACTGCACTTCCGCGATTATATGCTGCACGGCACCTCACTGACGATGGCAAAGACAGAGGAGGAACGCTCTGCGGCAGATGCCTTTGCGCGGGTAGAATACTATGTGCGGCGGGAGAAGCTCACCGTGCCGACTGCCGAGCAATAGGGATTCGTACGGAAAATCAGAGTACGAAAAGAAGGCTGATGTATGAAGTTTAGAGAACTGAGAGAACGCAGAAATCCGTTGACCGTTTGTTCCCGGCTGGAACAGAAGAAAAAACTCAAGTGGATTCTGACCGTGCTGCTTCTGCTGGGAGCAGCGCTGGGACTGCATCTGGTCTGCCAATATATCGGCACGCTGGACCTTTCCCGGGGACGGTTTTCCTCTTATTTCCACTTTCCTGCAATCTTTCTGCTGAATTTTCTGCCCGTCCTGCTGCTGATGGTGCTGTCATACTGTATTTTCAACCGCGTATGGGCGGCCTACCTGTTTACAGGGATCGTGACGCTGTTGATGGAGTTCATCAACTACTTCAAAATTCAGGTGCGCGGCGATCCGTTTGTCTTTGATGATATCTTCGTTGCCGGCGAGGCAATGGGGCTGATGGATCAGATCAAGCTTGATATTCCGCTGATCTTGTATCTTTCAGTTGTTCTGGTGATTGCGGGAAGCGTGGTGCTTTTGCTGTTTGCCAGAGGCAGTATTCCGAAGCGCAGGTGGTGGCTGCGACCGCTTGCCGCCATGCTTTGTCTGCTGACCTTCTTTGGTGCATGGAAGCTGTATTACACGGATGCCGCGCTCTATTCCGCACAAAAGAATTTCTACTTTTTCCGACCTGACCGCGATTCGGAGAACCGTGCGTCGCGGGGCTTTTTCTGGTCATTCCTGCGCTCTGTCGATGAATCCGGCGGGACTGTGCCGGAGGGCTATTCCGATGAAGCGGCACAGGCTCTGCTCGGGCAGTATACCGATGCGGACATACCGGTGAAGGTCAATGTGATCGTTACCATGCTGGAAAGCTATTCGGATTTTTCTGCATTCGATGAACTTTCGCTGAAACGCGATCCCTATGCAGACCTCCATGCCCTGCAGGAGGAATGTTACCACGGCGTAATGATCGCCGATACCGTAGGCGGCGGCACGATCAATGCCGAACGCGCCATGATGACGGGCTTCACCTTTCCGCAGCCGTTTTACCGCAGGAGCACCGATTCCTTTGTGCGTTATTTCAAGGCACAGGGTTATACCGTGCAGGGCGGTCATCCGGGCTTTGACTGGTTCTATTCCCGAAATACCGTCAATCAGCATCTCGGCTTTGACAGCTACAACTACATGGAAAACCACTATGAGGCCCTGATTACCGGAGACAACACCTATAATGAGCATCCCGACGATGCGACATTCTTCGCCGACCAGTTGGATATGTTCCGTAACCGGGATACCTCCCGACCGTATTTCTCCTTCAGCATTACCTATCAGAATCACTGCCCGTATGTCGATGACAGACTCCTGAAAGAGGAATATGTCTCACAC